>DASYTX010000152.1:0-6614 GCA_036001865.1 Terriglobales bacterium | reverse complement strand
AGCGTTGTGCCAGCGGCGTTTGAGGTCAACAGCCTGGCCGAAGTCAGGGACGAAATCTTCGGTCCGGTGCTGCAGATCGTGCGCTGGGGCAGCGGCGAACTCAAAAGCCCGGAAGCCGTGATTGAGCAGATCAACGCCCTCGGCTATGGCCTCACGCTGGGCCTCCAGACCCGCATCGACTCGCGCGCGCAGGCGCTGGCCGCTGCCGCGCATGTGGGCAACATCTATGTCAATCGCAACATGATTGGTGCGGTGGTGGGCGTGCAGCCTTTCGGTGGCGAAGGCCTCAGTGGCACTGGCCCCAAAGCCGGCGGCCCGCACTACCTCTACCGTTTTTGCGCCGAGCAGACGCTGACGGTGAACACCACGGCGGCGGGAGGCAATGCGGCCTTGCTGGCGGGAACCTGATATGTTCTTAAGCCGTGGATATTCGACAGCTTCGTTATTTCGTCAAAGTAGCTGAACTGAGCAACATCACGGCAGCCGCCAAGGCCTTGCACATTGCGCAGCCCTAGCTGAGCCAGCACATGCTCAATCTGGAGTCCGAGCTGGAGGTTCGCTTGCTGGAGCGCGGTGCGCACGGCACGCGGCCCACCGAGACCGGCAAGCTGCTGTACCGCCACGCCAAGCTCATCCAGCGCCAGTTCGACGATGCCCACGCCGCGATCCGGCAGGAAAGCGTGGCCCCGTCGGGCCGGGTGGCGATCGGTTTTCCCACCAGCACCTCGCGGGTGGTAGCCGGACCGTTGCTCGCGCATGCGCGCACAGTACCCGCTGGTCGAGCTGGAACTGGTCGAAGGCTCCAGTGGTGACCTGGTGGTGCAGGTCGCGCAGGGGCGGCTCGATCTGGCCGTGACGATGAACGCGCGGGCCGCGCCCCAGCTCGAAATCCACCCCCCTTGCTGGAGGAGGAACTGTTCGTGGTGGCGGCGCCAGCGGCCCAGGTACAAGGCCCTCGGTGTGGCGCAACTGGCTGCCCTGCCGCTTTTGCTGCCGACGCATTCCAATTCGCTGCGGGTGGCCGCCGAGCATTTGTTTGCGGCGCAGCAGCAGGGGGTGTGGTTTTGCTGGCAGGATGAGCAAACGCCCCAGCGGCGAGACCCCAGGCAGCGCAGACCCCCTCAAGCATCTGCGGTGGCGCTGGCTGGTGCGGATCCATTTGACGGGCAGGGCGATCATCCAAGGGAATTCTTGCGTTATCCCGGCATAAGCACTAGTATCAAAAACAGGCAAGCACTCGCTGCGCCATTGAGACGAGTGCCTACTTCTCTCTCGAACGAGGAGATAGCCATGGCGGACGAGACAAGGAAAGTTCCTTCGCGCAAGGACATTACGGCCGGTCTTTTAACTAGCACCGATGCCCGCCGGCGCCGCATCATCCAGGCCGCCGGCGCAGTCGGCCTCGCTGCCGGCCTTGGCCCCTTCATTCTTCCGGACAGGGCACACGCAGCGAAACGAACGCTGAAGATACTGCAGTGGAACCACTTCGTGCCGGGTTACGACAAGTGGCTCGACAATACCTATGTGAAGGAATGGGGGCAGAAAAACGATACCGAGGTGATCGTGGATCACGTCGGCATTCCGGCGCTCGCCACACGCGCCGCAGCCGAAGTCTCGGCGCAGAAGGGCCACGACCTGTTCATGTTCCTGTCGCCGCCGCCGGTGTACGAGGAACAGGTCATCGACCATCGCGAGATTTACGAGGAGTGCCAGCGCAAGCACGGCAAGCCGGTCGAGTTGGCGATCAAAAGCACGTACAACCCGAAGACGAAAAAGTATTTCGGCTTTTCCGACAGCTTCGTGCCCGATCCGATCAACTACCGCAAGGACCTGTGGGACGAGATCGGCATGGGGCCGCCCGACAGCTGGGACGATGTGCTGACCGCAGGCCGCAAGATCAAGCAGAAGCGCAATATCCCGGTGGGGATCGGTTTGTCCGCCGAGCTCGACACCGCGATGGCGATGCGCACCATTTTGTACGCCTACGGCGGCTCGGTGCAGGACGACCACGCGAACGTGGTATTGAACTCGAGGAACACGCTGGAGGCGGTGAAGTTCGTCAAGACCCTGTACCAGGACACCATGACGCCGGAAGTGCTGGCGTGGGACCCGTCTTCCAACAACCGCGCCATGCTCGCCGGCAAGATATCGCTGTGTCTCAACGCCATTTCCATCACGCGGGAGGGCGAAAACAAGAATATTCCGGGCACGCCCGACATCTGGCTCGCCCAGGCACTGCGAGGCCCGGTACGGCGCATCTGCCTGGAGCACGTGATGGATTGCTACGTGATCTGGAAATTCGCCGAGAACATCGGCGGCGCGAAGAAGTTCCTGGTCGACTACATCGACAACTTCCGGCAAGGCTTCCTGGGGAGCGAGTTCTACAATTTCCCGTGCTTCCCCAGCACCGTGCCGGACCTGCAGAAGCTGATCGCCGACGACCCCAAGGCCCAGCCCCGCGACAAGTACAAGGTGCTCAGCACGCTGATGAACCAGGCCACCAACGTCGGTTACCCCGGCTATGCGAATGCGGCCATCGACGAGATCTTCAACACCTGGGTGCTCAACACCATGTTCGCCAAGGCGGCCACCGGCGACGAGACGCCGGAGAATGCGCTGCGGCAGGCGGAAGTCACATGCAAGCGCATTTTCGCCAAGTGGCGGGAAAAGGGCCTGGTGTGATCTGCGGCAGCGCCGAGCCTGCCGCAGGGCAATGAGCTTGGGCTGCGCGCGGCTCAGCCCGATCAGCCCGAACCCTCACGCGGGAATGACCGATCATGGCGACCGTAGAAACCCGTTCACTCACCAAGCGCTTCGATGGCGGCAACGCGGTGGACGGCATCGACCTGGCGGTGCGCGAAGCGGAATTTCTGGTGCTGCTGGGGCCGTCCGGCTCCGGCAAAACGACGCTGCTGCGCATGATCGCCGGGCTGGAGGCGCCGACGTCTGGTGACATCCTGGTGGATGGCCGCGTCGTGACCGAGCTGCCGCCCAGGGCGCGCAACATGGCGATGGTGTTCCAGAGCTATGCGCTGTATCCGCATCTGAGCGTGTTCGGCAACATCGCGTTTCCGCTGCACGCGCAACGCATGCCGCGCGACGCGATCGGAAAGAAAGTGGACTGGGCTGCGACGCTGTTCGGCATCGCTCATCTGCTCGCCCGCAAACCACGCCAACTGTCCGGCGGCGAGCGGCAGCGGGTGGCACTGGCGCGCGCGGTGGTGCGCGAGCCGCTGGCGTTCCTGCTCGACGAGCCCTTGTCCAATCTCGACGCCAAGCTCAGGACCTCCGCTCGCGACGAGCTGCAGCAGTTCCAGCGGCGGCTGGCGACGACGACGATCTACGTCACCCACGATCAGATCGAGGCGCTGGGCCTGGGGGACCGCATCGCCATCCTCGATCACGGCCGTATCCATCAGATCGGCACTCCGCAGCAGGTGTATGAGCATCCGGCCGACATCTTCGTCGCCACCTTCATCGGCTCCCCGCCGATGAACCTGGTTGCGGCCGACGGCATGGTGACCGGCTTCCGTCCCGAGCACTTCCTGCCGCACGGCGCGTATCCGGCCGACGAATCGCTGAGCCCGTTCCCGTTTCACGTCACGCGGATCGAGAACCTGGGCTCGGACCGCCTGGTGTACGGCGTGCTGGAGGCGCCGCAGCCGGCGGCCAAGGTCATCTCACGCATCCCGTGCACGGTCACGACACCGATAGCGACAGGTGCGCGCTACCCTTTCGCGGTGCGCCGCCGCGACCTGAGGCGCTTCGATCCGCAGTCCGGCGTCAGCCTCGGAGCGGGACCGCCATGAGCCGCCGGGCCGCTCCCAAGGCGACAACGAAGTTGCGGCGCAGACTCACAATTGCGCGAAGCGCTTGTGATGTCGTAGCCAATACCGCAGCGCGTAGCGCGGAGGTTACCTGATGAGCGCGCACGCTTCCGCCGCCGCCGCTGCGCCGGCGCACCGTCCGGCGCGGCATTGGCTGGACGATGACCAATGGCTCGGCCGCATGATGCTCGCGCCGGCAGTGATTTACATCGCACTGCTGGTCGGTTTTCCGTTTTTGCTGTCGATTTATTACAGCCTGTCCGACGCCACCGTAGGCAGCCGAACGCTGCATTTCGTCGGCATGGAAAACTTCCGGCGCATCCTGGAGAGCGACACCTTCTGGCGCTCGCTGCGCAATGCGCTGGTCTTCACGCTGCTGTCCCAGTTGCTGGTCGTGGTGCTGGCCAAGATCCTGGCGATGGCGCTGTACAGCGATTTCCGCGGCAAGTGGCTGGTGCGGCTGTTGATCCTGCTGCCGTGGGTGGCGCCGATCTCACTCGGCACCATCGGCTGGCTGTGGATCTTCGACCCGGTCTACAGCATCATCAACTGGACCCTGCGCGCGCTTGGCTTGCTCGGTCCGAATGCCTGGCCGATCTGGCTCGGCCAGCCGAATCTGGCGATGGCGTCGGTCATCCTGGTCGACGTGTGGCGCCTGCTGCCGCTCGCGACCGTGATCATCCTGGCCGGCTTGAGCGGGATTCCGCAAGACATCCACGAAGCCGCGGCGATGGATGGCGCCGGGTTCTGGCGTCACCTGTTCCGCATCAATATTCCGCTGGTGATGCCGATCATGCTGGTGGCCTTGCTGTTCGGCATCGTGTTTACCTTCACCGACATGATCATCATCTACGTGCTGACCCGTGGCGGCCCGTACGACACGACGCAGGTGCTGGCGAGCCTGGCGTTCTTCACCGGCATTCAGGGCGGCGATCTGGCCGAGGGCGCGGCGATCTCGCTGTTCCTGTTCCCGGTGCTGGTGGCGGTCGTGGTGCTGCTGCTGACCATCGCACGCCGTACCGAGGTGACCTGACATGCATATGACGACGACACGCTGGAAGCGCTGGGGCGCACGTGGAGGCCACTTCGGCCTGCTGGCCGCGTTCGTGGCGTTCTGCGCCTTTCCGTTCTACTGGATGCTGATCACCACCTTCAAGGGCACCCTTGACCTGATCAACACCGCCAACAACCCCTTCATATTCAACAGCCCGCCGACGTTGGACAACCTGCGCGTACTTTTTTTTGACACCCAGTACGCGCGCTGGATGCTCAATACGCTGGAAGTCGGCGTTGCCGTCGTGCTCATCACGCTGCTGCTCGCGGTGCCCGCCGGCTACAGCCTGGCGCGCCTGTCCGGGCGCTGGGGGCGACACCTGGCGATCGGCATTTTCCTCACCTATCTGATTCCGCCCACCATCCTGTTCATCCCGTTCTCCCGCATCATCGGCTCGCTCGGCCTGCAGGATTCGCTCTGGTCGCTGGTGCTGGTGTACCCGAGCTTCACCGTTCCGTTCTGCACCTGGCTGATGATGGGCTTCTTCAAGGCCGTGCCGCGCGACATCGAGGAAGCGGCGATGATGGACGGTTTGAGCCGCTTCGGCGCATTCCTGAAAGTCGTGGTGCCGCTGTCGTCGGCGGGGATACTGACCGTCGTCATTTTCACGCTCACGCTGGTGATGCAGGAATTCGTCTACGCGCTAACCTTCATCACCAGCTCGTCGCAATACACGGTCAGCGTCGGCGTGCCGACTTTCCTGGTGCGCGGCGACGTGTATTTCTGGGGCTCGCTGATGGGCGCCTGCCTGATCGTGAGTGTGCCGATCGCGGTGCTTTACAACCTCTTCGTGGACCGCTTCGTCGCGGGGTTCACCGTCGGCGCGGTCAAGTGACCGGCTCATTGGAATCGGGCAAAGGAGGCGTTCGCTATGCAACTCATCACGGTGAAAATCGACAAGCCGGAAGCGACCAACTTCATTCTGGGCCAGACCCACTTCATCAAGTCGGTCGAGGACCTCCACGAAGCCCTGGTGGGCGCCGTGCCGGGCATCAAGTTCGGCCTGGCCTTTTGCGAAGCCTCCGGCAAATGCCTGGTGCGCTGGTCGGGCACCGATCCCGCCATGGCTGAACTGGCCCGCAACAATGCCAAGACCCTTGGCGCCGGCCATTGCTTCATCATTTTCCTGGGGGACGGCTTCTACCCGCTGAACGTGTTGAACACCGTCAAAATGGTGCCGGAGGTCTGCCGCATTTTCTGCGCAACAGCCAATCCAACGGAGGTGATCCTCGCCGAGACGGAGCAGGGACGCGGCATTCTGGGCGTGGTGGACGGCTTCCCGCCCCAAGGGATCGAGGACGAGGGCGACATCAGCTGGCGCAAGAATTTGTTGCGGCAAATCGGCTACAAGCTTTGATCGAGGAACCGGCGCGACTGGACGCAATCCAATCAATCATTGCCGGACCACCGGCCGCGGCGGCCCCCTTGGAACAATGGGAATGGGGCTGATTTGTCAGCCCGCTTGCATTCGGCAGCGCCGGCGACTAATGTAATTTCATGGGCCTGATCAACGACAAGCTGGATGGCCAGACCGTCAACCTGGCCAGATGCGGATCATCGCTTTCATCATCGATGGTGTAGAAGCGAGAATTGTCCCTGCACGTGGACCACCGCTGTGGGATGGCGGGTACGATGCCGTGGTGGAGGCGGGCACCGACGCCAATCCCCCATGGGACCCATCGGCACAGTCTGCACCCGAGTATCCAGTCGTTGGCGAGACCCTGAAGGGGCTC
>DASYTX010000151.1:0-19618 GCA_036001865.1 Terriglobales bacterium | reverse complement strand
GAAGCCGGCGGCGGCCAAGGGCAAATATCTACGCGGCGTGTACTTGTCGTCGACCATGGGACCGGGGATCCCGATCGATACCACGGCGGTGGAACTGGCGGCGAAGGCGTAAGAGAAGCCGTCGGTTTTTCGGTCGTCGGTCTTCGGCAAAGAAGAAAAGCAAAGGTCAAAAATGCCGGTCACAAAAGAAAAAAAGGCGGAACAGGTTGAGAAGCTGAGCGCCGACCTCAAGAAGGTCAACCACCTGATCGTGGGCACGTTCGGCAAGTTGACAGTGGCGCAGGATTTCGAGCTGCGCAAGACGTTGCGCACCGCCGGCGCCAAGTACCGGGTGGTGAAGAATACGCTGGCAGAACGGGCCGCGAAGGGCACCAAGGTGGAGGACGCGCTGAAGAACCTGGTGGGCGTGACCTCGATCGCCTATACGGAAGGCGATCCCGTAGCCCTGGCCAAGGCGCTCGCCAAGTACGCCAAGGACAATCCCGAGTTCTCGTTCAAGGCAGGAGTGGTCGAGGGGCGGTTGCTCTCTACCAAAGAGATCGAGGCGCTGGCCACGATGCCCTCCAAGGAGGAGCTGTACTCGAAGCTGCTCTTCCTGATCAATGCACCGGCGCAGCGCCTGGTCACGGTGATGAATGCCGTCGGACGCGATCTCGCCGTGGTGGTGAACCAAGCGGTAAAGGAGAGTAAGTTCAAGGCTGGCGAAGCGGCCAGCGCGTAACGCGGCGGCGCGAGGCCGCCGCAGATAGCCGGCCGGAGGCCGGCGCGGCCCGGTCGAGGGCGACCGGGCTACACGAAAAGGGTTCGTTATCAGTTGGACGGGTTGTGCCGCTGACGTCTGGCAGCGCGGGCACACTGGAAACGGTCAACCGATAACAAGACTGCACAACTGATAACTACGACTGGAGAGTTGAAAATGGCGGATCTGCAAACGTTGGAAGAACAGATTGTGGCGCTGTCGCTGCTGGACGCGGCGCAGCTAGTGAAGCGGCTGGAGGAGCGGCTGGGCGTTTCGGCCGCGGCGGCGGCGCCGGTGATGGTGGCCGGTGCAGGGGCTGGCGCAGCGGCAGGCGCGGCTCCGGCCGAGGAGAAGACCGAGTTCGCGGTCGTGCTCAAGGACGTCGGCGCGAACAAAATTAACGTGATCAAGGCCGTCCGCGAAGTGACCAACCTGGGCCTGAAGGAGGCCAAGGACCTGGTTGATGGAGCTCCCAAGACCGTGAAGGAGGGCATTTCCAAGGAGGAGGCCGAGAACATCAAGAAGAAGTTTACCGAGGCCGGAGCAACGGTCGAGGTGAAGTAACGGCCTGTGCGTGCGGTGGCGACGCTGCCGCGACCAGTCGCGTGCGGCTGGGCGATACATATTGAATCAGGAGGGCTAGCGGAAGCGTCTAATTAACACCGCTTCCGACCTCCTACAAGTGGTGAGCGGACCTTCTTAACTGGCGCGGGAACATACAAATCTGCATAGGGCAAGCGCCGCCAACGGCGCGCACGGGGAGTCTCGTCCCTGCGCGCGCATAGTGTGTTTTTGATCTTTTCATAGCTCCGGGATTGTGCTCCGGAGAATGGTCTTGCCAGCGGCAGGACGCGCGCCCGGCAATCGGGCGAGACAACTAGGAGCTGTTCATGGCGAACAAGAACCACGCCTTCCGTAATCGCTTCGATTTTTCCAAGATTCCGGCGACCATCCAGATTCCCAACCTGATCGAAGTGCAGAAGCGCTCCTACGACCGCTTCCTGCAGATGGACAAGCTGCCCAGTGAACGCGAGGACGCGGGGCTGCAGGCGGTGTTCCAGTCGGTGTTCCCGATCTCGGATTTCCGCAACGTATCGCAGTTGGAGTTCGTGGACTACGCCATCGGCAACTGGGAGTGCAAGTGCGGCCACCTGAAGGGGCTGCACCACCTGCGGACCACCTGCCGCAACTGCGGCTCGACCGTGATTACCGACCCGTTCCATCCCGGTGAAGTGCTGTGCGCCAAGTGCGGCACTTACAACGCCAACACACCCGACTTCTGCAACAAGTGCGGCGACCCAGTAGGGCTGCAGCTCAAGTACGACGTCACCGAATGCGAAGAGCGCGGCATGACCTACTCCGCGCCACTCAAGGTCACTATCCGCCTGACCATCTTTGAGAAAGACCCGGAGACGGGAAACAAGTCCATCCGCGACATCAAGGAGCAGGAGGTCTTCTTCGGCGATGTCCCGCTGATGACCCAGAACGGCACCTTCATCATCAACGGCACGGAGCGCGTGATCGTGTCGCAGCTCCATCGCTCGCCGGGCGTGTTCTTCGAGACCGCCAACAACCGCACTTACTTCCTGGGCAAGATCATCCCTTACCGCGGATCGTGGGTGGAATTCGAGTACGACGTCAAGAACATCCTGTACGTGCGCATCGACCGCAAGCGCAAGTTCCTGGGAACGATCTTCCTGCGGGCGCTGGGGCTGCGCGCCGACGAAGACATCCTGCGGACCTTCTACACCGTGGACCGCATCGCGCTGCGCAACAAGAAGCTGTACTGGACGCTGGAGCCCGGCGTGGACCGCCCCACGAACCTGCTGGGCATGAAGCTGGCGCACCGGGTGGTGAACCGCCAGGGCGATGAGATCGCCCACTCCGGTCGCAAGATCACGGCGGCCATCCTGAAGGAAATCCAGAAGGCCAAGGTCACCGAGATCGAGATCGACACCACCGATCTCGAGGGCGCATACACGGCCGCGGACGTGGTCGACACCAACACCGGCGAGGTGTTGCTCGAGGCCAACTCGGAGATCACGGCCGACAAGCTGTCGAAGTTCATGGACGCCGGCATCACCGAGCTGCACGTGTTCTTCCCCGAGCGCGACGATGTGGGCGTGGTCATCAGCCAGACGCTCAAGCGCGACGGGGTGAAGACGCCGCAGGAGGCGCTGATTGAGATCTACCGCAAGCTGCGCCCTGGAGACCCGCCGACGCTGGACACGGCGACCTCGCTGTTCCACGGCATGTTCTTCGACTCGCGCAAGTACGACTTCTCCAAGGTGGGCCGGCTGAAGTTCAACATCAAGCTGTTTGACCGGGCAGACGCCACCAACCTGGAAGGCCGCACGCTCGAGCCCGACGACTTCTACGCCACCATCAAGTACCTGCTGAAGCTGCGCAAGTCGATCGGCACGGTGGATGACATCGACCACCTCGGCAACCGGCGCGTGCGGGCGGTAGGCGAGCTGCTGGAAAACCAGTTCCGCATCGGACTGGTGCGTATGGAGCGCGCCATCAAGGAAAAGATGAGCGTGTACCAGGAGATGTCGACGGCCATGCCGCACGACCTGGTCAACGCCAAGCCGGTGATGGCGGCCATCCGCGAATTCTTCGGCTCGAGCCAGCTCAGTCAGTTTATGGATCAAACCAACCCGCTCTCGGAGATCACGCACAAGCGGCGGTTGTCGGCGCTGGGACCAGGAGGATTGAGCCGCGAGCGCGCGGGATTCGAAGTGCGCGACGTTCATCCCACGCACTACGGGCGGATCTGCCCCATTGAGACGCCGGAAGGTCCGAACATTGGATTGATTTCCAGCCTGAGCTGCTACGCGCGAATTAACGACTACGGATTCATCGAGTCGCCCTACCGGCGGGTAAAGAACGGGCGCGTGCTGGACTACGTAGCCGTGGTCAATGCCGGCGACAGCGACTATCGCGTGGGCGACCACGTGGAGAAGCACGAGCTGGAGCGCGCCAATGCTGAACTCAAGGAGCGGCGGCGGCGGCAGATCGATTACGAGCCGTACTCGTTCTACCTGTCGGCTTGGGAGGAAGACCGGCACGTGATCGCGCAGGCCAACGTGGAGCTGGACGAGCGCGGGCGCATCGTGGGCGAGCTGGTGAACGCACGCAAGGCGGGCAACTTCGTGCTGGTAAGCCAAGAAGAGGTGGACTACATCGACGTCAGTCCCAAGCAACTGGTTTCGGTGGCGGCTTCGCTGGTGCCGTTCCTGGAGCACGATGACGCCAACCGCGCGCTCATGGGCGCCAACATGCAGCGCCAGTCGGTGCCGCTGCTCAAAGCAGAAGCGCCACTGGTGGGCACGGGCATGGAAGGCGTGACGGCGCGCGACTCGGGCGCGGTGGTGCTGGCGCGGCGCAGCGGCATGGTGGATTCGGTGGATTCCGAACGCATCATCGTACGCGTCGAAGGCGAGCACCATCCCGGGCAGCTCTCGCGCGAGGTGGGCAGCGACATCTACCAGCTCATCAAGTTCAAGCGCTCCAACCAGAACACCTGTATCAACCAGAAACCCATCGCCAAGCGCGGCGACCGCGTACAGAAGGGCGAGGTGATTGCCGACGGCCCCTGCACCGACCAGGGCGAGCTGGCGCTGGGTCGTAACGTGCTGGTGGCCTTCATGCCGTGGCGCGGCTACAACTTCGAGGACGCCATCCTGGTATCGGAGAGACTGGTCAAGGACGATTACTACACCTCGATCCACATCGAGGAGTTCGAGCTGGAGGGGCGCGATACCAAGCTGGGGCCGGAGGAGGTCACGCGCGACATCCCCAACGTGAGCGAGTCCATGCTGCGGAACCTGGACGATTCGGGGATCATCCGCATCGGGGCCACGATCAAGCAAGGCGACATCCTGGTGGGCAAGGTGACGCCCAAGGGCGAAACCCAGCTCACGCCGGAGGAGAAGCTGCTGCGCGCCATCTTCGGCGAAAAAGCCGGGGACGTGCGCGACGCCTCGCTGTACTGTCCGCCGGGTATCGAAGGCGTGGTGGTGGACGTGAAGATCTTCTCCCGCAAGGGGCAGGAGAAGGACGAGCGCGCCAAGGCCATCGAGGCACAGCAGATTGAGCGCATCGAGAAGAACCTCTCGGACGAGATTCGAATCTTGACCGACGAGCGCCTGAAGCGCCTGGAAGGGCTGCTGGGCAGCAAGGAGGTGCTGGCTGACCTGCACGACGAGCGCACCAACAAGCGCCTGCTAACCAAAGGCACGGTGCTCGACCGCGAAACCATCGAGCGCATCTCGACGCGCAACCTGAAGCGCATCAAGTACGCGGACAAGGACCCGCGGGTCAACGAGCAGATTGATGAGATCGAAGAGATGACCTCGCGGCAAATCGACGTGCTGCGCAAGATCGCCAAAGAGCGCGAGGAGAAGCTGAAGAAGGGCGATGAGCTGCCACCGGGCGTGATCAAGCTGGTGAAGGTCTATGTCGCCATGAAGCGCAAGCTGAGCGTGGGCGACAAGATGGCCGGCCGGCATGGGAACAAGGGCGTGATCGCCCGCATCCTGCCGGACGAGGACATGCCCTACCTGGCCGACGGCACGCCGGTGGAGATCGTGCTCAATCCCTTGGGTGTGCCCAGCCGAATGAACGTGGGACAGATCCTGGAAACCCACCTAGGGTGGGCCGGTTTCGAGCTGGGCGGGCGCATCCGCAAGCTGGTGGAAGGCAACTCGCGTGCCGAGGTTCTGCGACGCGAGCTGAAGCAGATCTTCAAGGAGACGTCGTTCGTGGACAGCTTGATGGAGCTGGAGGACGACATCCTTGAAGCGGCGGGCGCGGCCATGACCAAGGGAGTGTATTTCTCCTCGCCGGTGTTTGACGGCGCGCGGGAGACGGAGATCAAGGCGCTGCTGCGCGAAGCCGGGCTGCCGGAGTCAGGCAAGACCGACCTATACGACGGCATGACCGGAGACAAGTTCGAACAGCCGGTGACCGTCGGCTACATCTACATGCTGAAACTGTCGCACCTGGTGGACGACAAGATCCACGCGCGCTCCATCGGGCCGTATTCGCTGATTACCCAGCAGCCGCTGGGCGGAAAGGCGCAGTTTGGCGGACAGCGTTTTGGCGAGATGGAAGTGTGGGCGCTGGAGGCCTACGGCGCGGCTTACATTCTGCAGGAGCTGCTGACCGCCAAATCGGACGACGTTTATGGGCGCACGAAGATCTATGAGGCCATCGTGAAGGGCGAGGCCGCCATTGAGCCGGGCGTGCCGGAGTCGTTCAACGTGCTGGTGCGCGAGCTGCAGTCGTTGTGCCTGGACGTGGAGCTGATCAAGGTGGCGGAGCGCCGTAAAGAGGCGCTGGGAGCTGCCGCGGATTAATGACCGAGTACTGAGTACCGGGTACTGAGTACTGCTTTTATTGGAGGACACCTTGTACCGCACGAGTCCTTTTGATTTGGGAAACATGACGCCGGACTTCGACGCCATCCGCATCAGCCTGGCATCTCCGGAGAAGATCCGGAGCTGGTCGCATGGTGAAGTGACGAAGCCGGAGACCATCAACTACCGCACCTTCAAGCCGGAACGGGACGGGCTGTTCTGCGCCCGCATCTTCGGTCCGGTGACCGACTGGGAGTGTCTGTGCGGCAAGTACAAGCGCATGAAGCACCGCGGGGTGATCTGCGACAAGTGCGGCGTGGAAGTGACCCTGTCCAAGGTGCGGCGCGAGCGGCTGGGACACATTGAGCTGGCTTCACCGTGCTCGCACGTCTGGTTCTTCAAGGGACTGCCCAGCCGCATCGGGCACCTGCTGGACATTTCCCTGCGCGACCTGGAGTCGGTGCTGTACTTCGAGGCCTACGTGACCATCGAGCCCGGCGAGGCGCCGGTGAAGGACCGCGAGATCATCAAGGAGGAGGCGCGCTTCCGCGAGCTCGACCAGCAGTACCGGCCCGCCGGGTTCAAGGCCATGATGGGCGCCGAGGCCATCAAGGAGCTGCTCAAGCGCTTGGAAGTGGAGGAGCTGGCCACCGAGCTGCGCGAGCGGATGAAGAATGAGACCTCGGTGCAGAAGCGGCTGAAGTACTCCAAGCGCCTGAAGGTTGTAGAGGCGTTCCGCAAGAGCGGCAACAAGCCGCAGTGGATGATCCTGGACGCGATCCCGGTGATCCCGCCGGAGCTGCGTCCCCTGGTCCCCCTGGATGGCGGCCGCTTCGCCACCAGCGACCTGAACGATCTGTACCGCCGAGTCATCAACCGCAATAACCGGCTGAAGAAGCTGATGGACCTGCACGCACCCGAGGTAATCGTGCGCAACGAAAAGCGCATGTTGCAGGAGGCTGTGGACGCGCTGTTCGACAACGGGCGGCGCGGCCGAGTGCTGCGCGGGGCCAACAACCGCCCCCTGAAGTCGCTCTCCGATACCCTCAAGGGCAAGCAGGGACGCTTCCGCCAGAACCTGCTGGGCAAGCGCGTGGATTACTCCGGCCGCTCGGTCATCGTGGTAGGCCCGGAGCTGAAACTGCACCAGTGCGGGCTGCCCAAGAAGATGGCGCTGGAGCTGTTCAAGCCGTTCATTTATCACCGCCTGGAGCAGACCGGGCAGTGCACCACCATCAAGCAGGCCAAGGAGATGGTGGAGCAGCAGGAAGGCGTGGTGTGGGACATCCTGGAGGAGGTCATCAAGGACCACCCCGTGCTGCTGAACCGCGCGCCCACGCTGCACCGCCTGGGCATCCAGGCGTTTGAGCCGGTGCTGGTGGAAGGCAAGGCCATCAAGATCCATCCGCTGGTGTGCACGGCGTTCAATGCCGACTTCGACGGCGATCAGATGGCGGTGCACATCCCGCTGTCGCCGGAGGCTCAGGTCGAAGCCAGCGTGCTGATGCTGAGCTCGCACAACATCCTTTCGCCGGCCTCGGGACACCCCATCACCGTGCCCTCGCAGGACATGGTGCTTGGGCTGTATTACCTGACAAAGGCCAAGCCCGGCGCCAAGGGCGAGGGGCGGACGTTCGCCAATCCTGACGAGGTGACGCTGGCGGTCGAGGCCAAGGAGGTGGAGACGCTTACGCCCATCCGCTTGCGCTACAGCGGCCCGATCATTGACCTGACCACCGCCTATGACGACCAGGACGTGATTCACACGGAGCCGGTGCAGTATGAGCGCCAGTACCTGAACACCACCGTCGGCCGTGTGATCCTGAACGAGCACCTGCCGGAAAGCATGCCCTTCATCAACGGCCTGCTGAAGAAGAAGGGTGTCGGTCAACTGGTCAACTATTGCTACCTGCGGTTTGGCCTGGAGACCACGGTCAAGATGCTGGACGAAATCAAGGAGCTGGGTTTCCGCTACGCCACCAAGGCGGGGCTCTCCATCGGCATCGACGACATGGTGATTCCGCAGAACAAGAAATCGCTGGTGAAAGAGGCTGAGAAGCAGGTAGTAAACGTGCAGCAACAGTACCTGGACGGCGCCATCACCAACGGCGAACGCTACAACAAAGTCATCGAGATCTGGTCGGGAATCACCGAGAAGGTGGCCGACGAGATGTTCAGCGTGATGCAGGAGCTGGACAAATCCGGGCAGATCAATCCGATTTACGTCATGGCCGACTCCGGCGCCCGCGGCTCCAAGCAGCAGATCCGGCAGCTCTCGGGCATGCGCGGCCTGATGGCCAAGCCTTCGGGCGAGATCATCGAGACCCCGATCACGGCCAACTTCCGCGAAGGGTTGACCGTGCTGCAGTACTTCATCTCCACGCACGGAGCGCGCAAGGGCCTGGCGGACACGGCGCTCAAGACCGCCGACTCCGGTTATCTCACGCGCCGGCTGGTGGACGTGGCGCAGGACGTGATCGTCAGCGAGCTGGACTGCGGCACGCTCGATGGCATCTACGTGACCTCGATCGTGGAGTCGGGCGAGATCATCGAGCCGCTGCGCGACCGCATCGTGGGCCGGGTGTCGCTGGAGAAGATCAAGGACTACGAAGGCAACATCATCGTGGACATCAACCAGGAGATCACGGAAGACCTGGCCGGCGCCATTCAGTCCGCGGGTATCGAGCGGGTGAAGATCCGCTCAGTGCTGACCTGCGAGACCAAGCGTGGCGTGTGTGTGATGTGCTATGGCCGCAACCTGGCCTCGGGGCGGCTGGTGGAGCTGGGCGAGGCCGTAGGCGTGATCGCGGCGCAGTCCATCGGCGAGCCGGGCACGCAGCTCACCATGCGTACCTTCCACATCGGCGGCACGGCCTCGCGTGTGTCGGAGCAGTCGCGTCTGGATGCCAAGTCGAATGGCACGGTTCGCTTCATCAACCTGCAGACCGTGCGCTCCAAGGAAGGCGACCTGGTGGTGATGAACCGCACCGGGTCAATCGCCATCGTGGACGAGAAAAGCCGCGAGAAGGAGCGCTACTCGGTGGTCTACGGGGCGCGCCTGAAGGTGGAGGACGGTCAGGCAGTGACCCTGGGCCAGGTGCTGGTGGAGTGGGACCCGTACACCTTCGCCATCCTCACCGAGATTGGCGGCACGGTCGGCTTCAAGGACCTGCAGGAGGGCGTCACCCTGCACGAGGAAGTGGACGAGGTCACGGGCCTTTCGCGGCACGTGGTCACCGAAGCTCCCGACGAGAAGCGCCAGCCGGCCATCGTGATCAAGAGCTCCAAAGGCTCAAAGCGTTATCTGATGCCGTCACGCGCCCACCTCATGGTGCAGGACGGCGACACCGTCTATCCCGGCGACGTGCTGGCCAAGATCCCGCGCGAGACCACCAAGACCAAGGACATCACCGGCGGTCTGCCGCGTGTGGTCGAGCTGTTCGAGGCGCGCAAGCCGCGGGAGACGGCGGTGATCAGCGAGATCGACGGGGTGGTGAAGTTCGGCGAGATCAGCAAGGGCCAGCGCAAGATCTACGTGACCGCCGACAACGGCACGGAGAAGGAATACGCGGTGCCGCGCGGCGTGCACATCAACGTGCAGGAAGGCGAACGGGTCCGGGCGGGCGAGCCGCTGATGGACGGCCCGCTCAACCCGCACGACATCCTAGCGGTGCTGGGCGAGAAAGAGCTGCAGGCCTACCTGGTGAACGAGATCCAGGAGGTGTACCGGCTGCAGGGCGTCAACATCAACGACAAGCACATCGAGGTCACCGTGCGGCAGATGATGCGCTGGGTGCGGGTCGAGGATGTAGGCGACACCCAGTTCCTGCTGGAGCAGCAGATTGACAGGTTCAAGTTCCGCGAGGAAAACGAGCGGGTAATCATGCAGGGCGGCAAGCCGGCCACCGGACGGCCGCTGCTGCTAGGGATCACCAAGGCGTCGCTGGCCACGGAGTCGTTCATTTCGGCGGCGTCCTTCCAGGAGACCACGCGCGTGCTCACCGAGGCCTCTATCCAGGGGGCGGTGGACTACCTGCGGGGGCTGAAGGAGAACGTCATCGTCGGACGGCTGATCCCGGCAGGCACGGGCATGGAACACTACCGTAACGTGCGCCTGTCGCAGGAGCTGGAGGAAGCCGCAGCCAAGGTGCAGGAAGAGGTCTCGCGCGAGTTCGAGGAAGCCGAGCGCGCGCTGGAACTGCTGCGCACCGAGGGCGAGACCGAAGAACTGGCGGCGGAATAAGGCAGCTTCTGGCTAGCTCTTAGCTTCTAGTCTTTGCGGGCCGGAAACGGCCCGCAATTGTTTGCGCAGGAAATCACTTCAGCCCGTTCGGATACAGCAGGATCTTGCTGGCCACGCCGGTCTTCAGCCGCTCCATGCCCTGGGAAAAATCGCGCATGGCGATGCGGTCGGTGATCACCGGGCGCAAGTCGAGCTTGCCGGCCTTGAGCAGCGCGGTCATCTGGTACCAGGTCTGGTACATGCGCCGGCCGTTGATGCCCTGGACGGTGATGCCTTTGAAGATGATGTCTTCGGAGAAGTTCAGGGCGATGGGCTTGGAGGTGAGGCCGAGGAGGGAGATGCGTCCGCCGCGTCGCACGATGTCGAAGGCTGTTCGGATAGCGTCCGGGTGACCGGCCATCTCCAGCACTACGTCGGCGCCCACGCCTCCAGTCAGGTCCATGACGATCTGCTTGACGTCCTGCGCGGCGGGGTCGAGCACGTGGTCGGCCTTCATCTCGCGCGCGATTCGGCGGCGGTGCTCGTTGACCTCGATGGCAAACACCGTGGTCGCGCCCACCGCCCGCGCCACCGCGATGGCGAACAACCCAATCGGTCCGCAGCCAGTGATGGCTACCGTTTTGGCAGCAATCTCGCCCGCCAGCACCGTGTGTACGGCGTTTCCGAGGGGGTCGAGGATGGAGGCGTACTCCTGCGAGATGGCGGGATCGAGCTTCCAGATGTTCGATTCGGGGATGCGCACGTACTCGGCGAAAGCGCCGTCGGAGTCCACGCCGATGATCTTCACGTTCTGGCAGATGTGGGCTTCGCCGATGCGGCACTGCAGGCACTTGCCGCAGTTGACGTGCATCTCGGCGGAGACAAAGTCGTCCTCCTTGACCGTGGTGACTTCGCTGCCTACGGCGGCCACTTCGCCGCAGAACTCGTGTCCGGGGATGAGCGGAGGATGGATCCTGCGCTGCGCCCAGGAGTCCCAGTTGTAGATGTGCAGGTCGGTGCCGCAGATGGAGGCCACTTTGACCCGCACTAGGACTTCAGTAGCGCCGATCTCAGGGACCTTGACGTCGCGCACCTCGGCGCCGGGTTCAGGTTTCGATTTCACCACCGCAAGCATGGTTTCCGGCATAGAGACTAGATGTTAGCACCCGGGTTGGGGCCGGCAGTGCCCACGAGGACAGGCGGCGCAGGGGAGAAGAGTTCCACCTCGACTCCGCCCACCCACTTGGCTACAAGGTTATAAGCGAATGCGCCGACTGCACCCATTACAAAGCCAATTCCCGCATACAGCACCGGCATCATGATCGCGAAGAATATGGAGAACACCGGGCCTAACGGGTTCTGCCGTGGCCCCGCTATGGATCCGATCATGCCCGCCAAGAGAACGAAAGGCGCAAATACAAGCCCCAAGGCTCCGTACACCGCCCCGGACATCTTGGCGAACGAAAGAACGCCCACCGACCTGAGTACCTGCATGGCTCCTCCTTAGAGTTTGCGCCTGCGCGCCTTCGACGCAGTGCGGGTCGAATGCCCGTATCCGCCGCCCCCGGGTGACTCGATACGCACCCGCTCCCCTGCCTTGAGGCGCGCACTGGCCTTGCTGGGCAGTTCCTCGACACGGCCATCGCCCCGCAGCACCAGCGTGCGGCCCGGCGCTCCGTCGCTCCCCCCTGCAAGGCCGTAGGGCCCGCGTTTGCGGCGGTCGGAAAGAATCGCGACCTCGCACTCAGTCAGCGCTTCCACCTCGCGCACAATGCCGTCACCGCCGCGGAACCTGCCTGCGCCGCCACTGGAGCGCCGCAGCGAATAGCGGGTCACCCGAAACGGGTAAGCGTATTCCAGCGCCTCAACCGGCGTGTTCAGCGAGTTGGTCATGTGAGTGTGCACCCCGGAGACGCCATCCTTGTTTGGACGCGCGCCCATGCCGCCGGCGATGGTTTCGTAGTAGGCGAATGGCTCACCGCTTCGCGGGTCGATGCCGCCGATGGTGAAGTTGTTCATCGTGCCCGAGGCGCCCGCGGGAATGCGGTCGGGGATGGCCTGCGCCAGGGCGCGCAGCAGCACGTCCACAATGCGCTGCGATGTCTCCACGTTGCCGCCAGCCACCGCTGCCGGCAGACCGGCGTTGACTACTGTCCCGGGAGGGGCGATAACGCGCACTGGGCGCATCAGGCCGGCGGTTGCCGGTACATCTTCCGCCAGCAGGCAGCGAAAGACGTAAAAGCAAGCCGAATAGGTGATGGCCTCTACAGCGTTTATGCTGCCTTGCACCTGCGGGTCGCTGCCGGTGAAATCCACCGTAACCATAGGTTTGTGTAGCCCGGCCGCCCTCGGCCGGGCCGAGTGGAACGTCACCGAGGCCGCAATGCGCACCGGTTGGTCGCTCACGCCATCGTCATCGAGAAAATCTTCCGCCCGATAAACCCCCGCCGGGACGTCCTTCAGGAATGCCCGCATCATGCGCTCGGAGTAATCGAGGAGCCCGCTGGCCGCGCGCCGCACGCGCTGCAGGCCATAACGCTCGCAAACTTCTGCCAGCCGGGTCGCCCCTGTATGGCAGGCAGCGATCTCCGCGCCCAGGTCGCCTTCACGCTCGCGCGGCGTACGCACGTTGGCCAACAGCAATGCCAGGACGTCGCGGTCCATTGCGCCGCCGCGCATCAGCTTCACCGGGGGGATGCGCACGCCTTCCTGATAAATCTCTCGACAGAGCCCCATGGATCCAGCGTAGGCGCCGCCCACGTCGGCATGATGCGCACGGGCCGCCACAAAAAAATGAGGATGCGGCCTTCGGCCGCGATTGAGGTCCCTCGACTCGCGCGCCAAAGAACGAAGTCCGGCGCGCTCGCTCGGGAAGACACTTGGAGCGGTGTAGCCCAGCCGCCCTCGGCTGGGCCCAATGAACACCGGCATCACCAGGGTGATGTCGGGCAGATGGGTGCCGCCGCAAAACGGGTCATTCAGCATGGCGATGTCGCCGGGCGCCAGATCCAAGGTGTCGATCGCGGCGCGCACCGACATGGGCATCGACCCCAAATGCACGGGCATGTGGTCGCCCATGGCGATCACTTCGCCGTCGCCGCCGAACACGGCGCAGGAGTAGTCGCGGCGCTCCTTGATATTGGGCGAGAACGCGGTGCGGCGCAGGGCCGCTCCCATCTCCTCGGCGATGGAGTGGAAGATGTTCTTGAAGATCTCGAGTTCGATCGGATCGCGAGTTGCCGCCATGACGCGAGGAAGTGTACGCGAAAGTCTCCGCCAATTCACTGCTCGTCACCGCCACGCTGCGGAACCATGTGACCAAAGGCCAAGCACGCTTTTCTGTTGACTACGCCAGGCGAATCGCCGCACTATCGTGCCGGAAGCCTCGTGTGAACACACAACTACGGGGCTTGGGCCCGGTTGTTAAATTCAGGGAGAAGTTCCAGGAGGAACTCGAAATGCCCATGAAGAAGAAGATGAAGAAAAAGGCGAAGAAAAAGAAGCACTAACGCCTGGCTTCAGATGAGCTTGTTAGGGCCTCCTCACGGAGGCCCTTTTTCTTTGCCCGGGCAAGGACGGGGTTCAGTGGCTCGGATCTTTGCCCAGCGTGCGGTCGCAAACGCCGTTGGTCGGCTGAGCGGGCAGAGTAGGCGGCGTCAGCCACGCGGGCGAGAAGAAATCGAAAAAGTCGAGGATCTTGGCGTTGGCGGGGTTGGCATCGCGACTCGTCAGATGCGGCGACAATTCCTAAGCGCCAGAGCGCCAATCAACAAACCTCTGGAGGTATCCGACTCGTTTATTGACCCCAGCCCGTGATGGCCGTTACTATCCGGCTGACGCCCTTATCTGATCTATGGCGGCCAAGCTGAAGACGAAGTCGGCTGAAGTTCTGATTCCCGACAAGCTGTATTTCCGCATTGGCGAGGTGGCGCGCCTTTGCCGCCTGCCCGCCTACGTGTTGCGCTTCTGGGAGACGGAGTTCCCGCAACTGCGGCCGGGCAAGAGCAGCACCGGCCAGCGCCTCTATCGGCGTCGCGACGTGGAGAATGTGGTGAAGATCAAGAAGCTGCTCTACGACGAGGGCTTCACCATCGCGGGCGCGCGCCGCATGCTGCTGGTCCAGACCCGGACGGGCAAGACCCAGTCCGCCCTGCCTTTTTCCGCAGGCCCCTCTGGTCAGGAGATACGCCGCGTCAAACAGGGATTAAAAGAGATCCTGGGCATCCTGGCCACCCGCCGCTGAATTTCGCCTGCTACTTCTCTTCCGTACGCGGCTCAATCTCCAGAAATATGTTCTTCCTGCTCCACACCCAGGGAAAGCGGACGAGCCAGTACTTGCGCGCCAGCGCTCGTCGCGCACGAGCCTCTTCCTCCGGCGGTAGCACCCGCGCCATTCCCAGCGTGTCTGGCCCCGTGACCCGCCCGCGCGACGTGCACGGCGCCACTCGCACCTGGGGGTTGTTGCGGATGCGTTTGTACTTGCCGGAATCGCTGCGCGTCATCACATAGAGCTTGCCCTCTCCCTCGGCAAACCACACGGGCGTGAGCACTGGCTGCCCGTTCCGGCGAAAGGTCGTGAGAGAGATGTAACGCTGGCCGGCTAGGTAAGCGAACTGACGTTCTGCCACGGGGTAAAGATTACCGCAGGGGGGCGCCATAAGCCCTCCAAGGCTCGCGCGAAACGCGAGCCGCATCCTGCTCGAGCGGGATGCGGCCACGGCATAGCCCGCCCCCTCCGCGAGAGAATCCAGCCCCGCTCGGACTTTTATCGTGCAGCTACTCGCAAGACCAGCCCACCCCGGCGGCGCTGTTCCCATCCCATATACAGAGTCCCCTAAAGCCAAAGGTGCTGTTCCTGGTGCAGCTCTCGGCGCCTGTGCAGGTGCCCCTGGCAAGGCCAGGCTGGCGACGGGGACGCGACAAACCATTGGAGGACAACCACATGAAACGGCTCGCAGGACTAGCCATCATTCTGGCGTTGACGTTGGGAGGGCCCGCGGTCCTGGCGCAAGACGAGGAACGCGGCGAGGTCGGAGTGTTCGTGGATTACGTAAGACTGCGCCACGCCGACAACACCAACTTCTGGGGCCCGGGCGCGCAGGTCGCGTTCAACCTAAACCCCCACGTGCAGCTCGAAGCCGGAATGTCCTACCTCCCGGAGCGGACATTTGTAACCACCACGGGCACGGGCACCACCACCACTACCACGCAGAACGGTCTGCGGTTGCTGCAGGGGATGTTCGGGCCCAAGTTCCAGACCGGCATCGGCCCAGTGAAGGCATTCCTGGTGCTGAAGGGCGGGTTCCTGAACTTCAGCGTCTCGAACCGCGGCATAGGAGCGGGCTTTGCCGGAGCGGTGGGTAACATCACGGACGGAGACACCAACGGAGTGTTTTATCCGGGTGTGGGCTTCGAGTTCGGCCGCAGGATTGGGTTGCGCGCCGAAGTGGGTGACCTGATGTATTTCGACAGAGGAGCCAACCATAACTTGAGAGTGGCGGTCGGCCCAACGTTCCGCTTCTAGGTACCACAACCGACTCATCTCACCTAAGCGTGATCAGGGCGCCCCTTGTGGGCGCTCTCTTTTTTTAACAGGATTTCCTTGAGCGGATTGCTTGACCGAATGTGTTACCATCGCGCGCACGCGGCGCCGATCTGCTCCCTGGGGCCGCCTGTAGTGTCATGAGCAAGTCCGGCTCCTGTTCCCCTCATCACCTCGGCCCCTACAAGCTTGGGATCCTTTGGGTCGCCTTTTGCCTGGCGCTGGCGTCCATGCCGCGTGCCCACGGCCAATCGACGGATAGGGTGCATGTAACTCCGCTGAAGGTCGCCCCTGCCGCACCCATGGAGGGCGAACCATCCCGCCTCAGTAATCTGAAGCCGCTGAGCGTGGATGTGAACCTGGTCCTGGTGCCGGTTACGGTCACGGACTCAGCCAATCGACTGGTCACCGGCCTCGAAAGGGACCAGTTCGTGCTTTACGAAGGCGACCAGCACCAGCACATCCGCTATTTCTCCAGCGAGGAAACGCCCATCTCGCTGGGAGTCATCCTCGATCTCAGTAAGAGCATGCAGGACAAGATCGACGATGCCCGCCGGGCGGTGGCAGAGTTCTTCGAGGCAGCGCATCCCCAGGACGATTATTTCGTCATCACTTTCTCTGATCGCCCTGAGGTCCTGGCCGACGTGACGCAATCCATCGGAACCATTCGCGCCAAGCTGGCTTCGGCCATCCCGAGCGGTCATACCGCCCTGCTGGACGCGATTTACCTTGGCGTCTCGAAGATGCGCTCCACGCGCTACCAACGGCGCGCGCTGCTCATCATCTCCGACGGCGGGGACAACCGCAGCCGCTACCGGGCTAGAGAGCTGAAGCGTATCGTCCAGGAAGCTGACGTAGGGATTTACGCCATCGGCATTTTCGGCAAGGT
The DNA here is from genome assembly GCA_036001865.1 of Terriglobales bacterium. Classification (GTDB taxonomy): domain Bacteria; phylum Acidobacteriota; class Terriglobia; order Terriglobales; family Acidobacteriaceae; genus DASYTX01. The sequence continues at coordinate 2,863 of DASYTX010000151.1, read as the reverse complement.
CTTTACCACGCCGGAAGAGTGGGCGGGCAAGCGGCTGCTGACCGAAATCACCGCAGTGACCGGCGGACGCACCATCACTCTCAACGACGCCAGGGAACTGCCTGCCATCGCGGCTGCGCTCAGTCGCGAATTGCGCAGCCAGTACGTGCTCGGATATCGGCCCAGCAACCCCGCGCGCGACGGCCAATGGCGCCAGATCCAGGTGCGCCTGGCCCCTTTCTCCAGCTCCGAACCGCTACACGTTTACAGCAAGAAGGGGTATTTCGCTCCTGGTCACTAGCCGATAGAACCTTTGCTGCCCGGAGCGCCTTGACGGTGGATTGCGCCGCCTCGCAGGGAAGGATCCGCGGGAAAAACAATGGTCGGCCCTAGCAGACGATTTTAGAACTCTGTTGAATCCGAGTTGCACGATGCGAACGACGGAAGTGGAGTTCTGATCGAACCACCCCGCCCCCTAGCGTAGCTGGGACGGGGAGCCCAAAGCGACGCTTGAGGTGGACCGCTCCCGCACGCCGGTTGTCGCCGCTTGTTCCGTTTCCAGAACATCCTCAACAAATCCCGCAAAACTTTGCCTTCCCAAATACAAGACAAATCAGAGTCAGTTCTATTTGTGGAACGGCCGAAACTCGATGCTGGACAGGGGAGGCCTCGGCTCGTAGGTTGCGTGCTGCAACAAATGGGCCCAATTCAAATTCCGATAAAACCGGCCTCTTAAATCCTCTGCTGGAGCTTAGCCAATGGCCGATATGCAGGTATCCAAGGGGCGGTTGTCTCTTAGGTTGTTCGGATGGGTGCTGGCTGCCTCACTTCTCGCAGTACAGGGCCTCGCCCAATCTGCGCCAGACCCAAAGGCTCTTCTAGCGCAAGCGCTAGCGGCTGGGGGCGGCACTACGACTATCCAGACCGTGAACGATTTCATCGCACATGGGACGATTACCTATTACTACTCGCCAACACAGAGTAAAACCGGCCAAGTCACCATCAGAGGACACGGGGATGGAAAGTTCCGCATGGATTCGATTCTCCAGGACGGAACGACGACCGCTTGGGCGGTGAATGACGGCAACGGGCAAGTGAAGGATGCCGATGGCCAAATACGCAACGTCGGCTTTCCAAGTGCTGTCAACGCCGGTTGGTTAACGCTCCCCTATATGAGGCTGGCGACAGTTCTCAATGACAACTTGACACAGCTCTCCTATATTGCCTTGCTGTCTATCAATGGCGCCTCATTTCACCAAATACGAGCGAGCAGCCCCTTTGGCAAAGTCGAAGATCCCGGCGGCCTTCTGGCTGATCTACGCACTGCCGATTACTACCTGAGTTCGGTCGATCTTAAGGTCATCGCTATCGCGGACAAACTCTATCCGGCGGCGAGCTATTGGAGTGAGCAGCCATGGTCGGGTAATCACCAGAGACGTTCAGCAAATGATCTATTACTCCGATTTTCGGCTGGTGAATGGGATCCTGATTCCATTTGCAGTTACAAGAGAAGTCGCACAACAGCAGTCATGGACTATCCAGTTGACAGACATCAGTTTCAATACCGGCGCAACTGACTCTGATTTTACGCTGCCGTGACGCTCTAATGAATAGCTAGGCCAGACCCAGGTAGTCGATAGATTTCTGGAGGATTGCGGTGAAAAGCACAGTTAACCGGACAATGGCATTAGTTGCATGTATTCTGGTTTCGGTGTCGGCAGCCGCCCAAGAGCCATGGGACTACCTTGGAGCCCTAGGCTCGACCAACTTTTCCGAGAATGTTCCCGTCGAATTTGGGTTTGTAGACCTGGCGAATGGCAATTTGCACCTTGAGATCCCTCTCGCCGATCCTGCCCAACGGGGAGCGCTTAGGTACAATGCGAGATTTGTCTATGACAGTCGTGTGTGGATGCCCGTTCTGTACGGGAATTCATGGTACTGGACTTACACGCAAGGGGCTCCTGCTGGCTACTCAAATCCAACAGGGCACTACGGTTGGGATGTATTCTACGACTTCGGCGACTTGACGAATGAATTAGCCTCGCCGCCCCACACCGGTATCACATCATGGGCCGAGATTCCCATGACCTGTTTTTTGGGCACTAGGAAGGTTTTTAATCATTTCGAAGTGTCCCAGGGCCAAGTGACTAGGTATTTTGACCTCACTATTAGCCAGGGCGGTTGTGGTGGATATCCCTCCTCCGCAGACGGACATGCCACCGATGGCTCCGGATACCATCTGTACGTAATGACCAGCACCTCGATGAGCTTGTGGGATTGGAAGCTGATCGCTCCTGACGGAACTGACGTTACCGCGTACCGGGATGCTAATGGGAATCACTATGCGGGAAATAACCCAAGTCTTCCTTCTACCATGGACACTCTCGGCCGCATACCCGTCTCAGTAAGCGGAACCCGGCAGGCAGGATCACAAGTTCACTACGATGTTCTTAATTCTCAGGGCTCAACGTCTCGATATACCGTCACATACGGCAACATCTATGTTGCAACCAATTTTCAACAACTGTTTATCTCTGAAAGCAGCGGTACGGTCGTGGTGCCCACCTCCATCGCTCTCCCCGATGGAACGAGCTATCAATTCCAGTACGATTCATACGGTCAGCTTTCCCGCTTGACTCTTCCGACCGGCGGAATTATTACATATGGCTACACCAATTTCAGGGATGCCTTTGGCAACAAGAATCGCTGGCTGACGTCACGCACTTCAGGCGGCGGAACGTGGTCATATACACCGATCAACGTCACCAACTGCCAGTCGAGCGGCTGCTCGCAAAAGGTCCGCGTAACTGAGCCGTCAGGCGACTTCAGGGAGTATATGTTTCAGATGAACGGGGCGCCGTGGCTTACTAACGTGGATCATTAC
>DASYTX010000150.1:0-4295 GCA_036001865.1 Terriglobales bacterium | reverse complement strand
CGCCGAACGGGACGCATTGTTGTTCTACCGCGGGGCGTATGGGACTTATGCACGCAACCAGTGGGGAAAGAACCCGCCGCCCGACGGCTCGCTTGGTGACATCGCTGCGCTGGGCTGGGCTTGACCCGAATCACACCTTTTTTCTAAAGAGAATCACATGACAGCATTAAGTTTCTTGATTGAAGGCAAAACGCAGTCTGCGCAGATACCGCAGTTGATCGTCGCTGGTTGGACTGGTCGAGATGCAGAAGCCGTGGAACACCATATTCGGGAGCTCGAAGCGATCGGCGTCGCCCGTCCCAAAACCGTGCCGTGCTTTTACCGGGTCTCCTCCCATTTGCTGACGACCGACGAGGACCTCGAGGTTGTCGGCGACAACTCCAGCGGCGAGGTGGAAGTGGTTCTTGTGTCATTGCCACAAGGCCTGTTCGTGGGTGTGGGGTCTGACCATACCGACCGAAAGGTGGAGGCCTATGGCGTGACTGTTTCCAAGCAAATGTGTGCCAAGCCGATCGGCAAGGAGTTGTGGGCCTTTGAAGCTGTGCGCAACCACTGGGATCGCCTGGTGCTGCGTTCCTGGGTTGTGCGCGACGGCGAGCGACAGCTGTATCAGGAAGGCCCCGTGACCCGGATGCGTACCCCGGATGACCTCATGGCGGGTTATGTCGGCCGGTCGGCTGTTTTGCCGGCGGGCAGTGCCATGTTCTGTGGAACCTTGCCGGTCAACGGCGAGATTCGCGGGGGCGATCGTTTCGAAATTGAGCTGGAAGATCCGGTCCTCCACCGTACGCTGCGTCACAGCTATCGCGTGCGCACTCTCAGCATCGTTGATTAACTACAGGAGCAACCGACATGACACTCGACAAAGAATGGAAAGAATTTCACAAGGTAGATCTCACCGAAGGGTGGGAGGTCCCGCCAGGTTATCCATCAGGCATTGAGCAGCAGATCCTCGCGGGCCGGCTGGACGAGAAGGCGCAACGCGGCTCGCGCACGCGACACCTGCGCTTCAAGCCTGGGGTGTACACGACATCCCCGTTCGTCCATGACTATTGGGAAGAGGTCTATCTGGTGAGCGGTGATTTGACGGTCGGCGTGGATGCGAACGGCAATGGTGGAACCTCGTTCCAGCCTGGAACGTACGCCTGTCGTCCGCCCGGCACGCCGCACGGCCCGTTCAAATCTGAGAATGGCTGCCTTCTGCTTGAGATCCACTACTACGATCCCGAACAGAAATGAAAACACCGGTCAACGCGGTGATACCCATCAGCGCCTGCACGGCGGCGATGGAGCGGGGGGAGCTCGGTGCACGCTCCCTGACAGAACTGTGCCTGACGCGCATTGAAGACCCGGCAGGCGAGGGTGCTCGCGCGTTCGTGCGAGTGGACCGAAATGCGGCGCTCGCCTGTGCCGACGCGCAAGACACCTTGTGCGCCGCGGGTGTGCCGGCGGGCAAGCTTGCAGGGGTCCCGGTTTCCGTCAAGGACCTGTTCGACATCGCGGGGCAAACCACCATGACAGGCTCGCGCGCACTGTCTGGCGCGCCCGTGGCGCGGCGCGACGCCGCCGCGGTGACACGTCTGCGGCAAGCTGGAGCCATCGTTGTGGGGCGGACGAACATGACGGAATTCGCGTACTCAGGCTTGGGGATGAATCCGCACTACGGCACGCCGCTCAATCCTTATGACCGTGTGAATGGGCGGATTCCTGGTGGCTCGAGTTGCGGCGGGGCGGTATCGGTCAGCGACGGCATGGCTGCCGCGGCGCTGGGCTCCGATACCGGCGGTTCAGTCCGCATTCCTGCAGCGCTGTGCGGACTGGTTGGCTTCAAGCCGACGGCGAGCCGTTATCCCATGGCGGGCATTGCACCACTGTCAACCAGTCTGGACAGCGTCGGCGTGATTGCCCCCACGGTTGATTGCTGTGCACGACTGGACGAGGTTCTTGCGAACGTCGACCGTCGCAGGCCGGCACCGTCGGCCTTGAGCGGACTGCGTATCGGTGTGCTGTCGGGTTTCGTGCAGGATGGCCTCGATCAGGCGGTCAGCCAGTGCTTCAGCGCAGCTTTGCACGCACTCTCGGAAGAAGGTGCCCAGCTCACGGATGTGCATTCCGCCGTGATCGAGCGAATTCCTGCCATCGAAGGGCAGGCACGCATGGTGGCCGCAGAAGCCTATGACCAGTTCGAGGGGGTGATCGCGGGCAGTGGCGAGCAGATCGATCCTCGCGTGCGCTCGCGCATCTTGCGCGGCAAGGACCTCAGTTCAGCGGACTACATCCGCGTCCGGCGCGAACGTGAACGGCTGATTCGTGACTGGGCCGAGGAGTTTGACCGTTTTGATATCTGGCTGCTGCCCACGGTACCGCAGGTCGCTCCCTTGCTCAACCCGCTTCTGTCGGACGATGCGGCGTATTTCCGCCTCAATGCAGCGATGCTGCGCAACCCGGGGCTTATCAACTTTCTCGATGGCTGCGCGATCTCGCTTCCCTGTCATCCTCCCGGGGGGGCGCCCGTGGGATTGATGGCCGTGGCGCCCGGCGGACATGACGCCAGGCTGCTAAATATTGCAGGGGCGATAGAGGCAGCGCTGGCATCCTTTGGTGGCGCCACATATGGCCGCGCAAACTATTTTGGAGCGAGGGTCGCATGAACACACCATTCATTCTCGAAACTTCCGGCCTGAGCAAGGAATTCAAGGGCTTCAGCGCCGTGCGCGGGGTGGATCTGCGTGTGCGGCGCGGACACGTCCATGCCTTGATTGGCCCGAACGGGGCCGGCAAGACTACCTGCTTCAATCTGTTGACGAAATTTCTTTCTCCCACGGCGGGCGAGATCCGGTTTAACGGACAGGACATAACCGGGCTTTCACCCTCGAAGATCGCGCGACTGGGCATCATCCGCTCCTTCCAGATATCGGCGACCTTCCCGAACTTGACCGTGCTCGAAAACGTCCAGATGGCGCTGCAGCAAAGAGCCGGATTGACGATTCAGTTCTGGAAGGGACTGCGCGTGCTCGATCGGCTGCAGGACAGAGCCCATGAGCTGTTGGCGCAGGTCGGTCTGGAATCTTTTGCACAGGAGCTCTCAGGGTCGCTGCCATATGGCCGCAAGCGGGCGCTGGAAATTGCAACCACGCTGGCCATGGACCCTGAACTACTGCTTCTGGACGAGCCGACACAAGGCATGGGACGCGAGGACGTGGAGTTGACCACCCAACTGATCAAACGTGTTTCATCCAGCCGAACGGTTCTGATGGTCGAGCACAACTTGGGTGTAGTCTCACGCCTCGCCGACCGTATTACTGTTCTGCAACGCGGTGAGATTCTTGCTGAAGGAGCCTACGAAGAGGTATCGCAAGACGAGCGTGTCAGGACGGCCTACATGGGCGGCGGCAGCATGACAGGGAAAGGCAGCCATGTCCACTGAACACCTTTGCATCCAGGGGTTGCATGCCTTCTACGGAGAGTCTCATGTCTTGCATGGGGTTGACCTGAAGGTGCAGCGCGGCGAGATTGTCACCTTGCTTGGGCGCAATGGTGCAGGTCGAACGACCACCTTGCGCTCCATCATGGGATTGGTGGGACGCAGAACTGGTTCGATCAAGGTCTGCGGGCGGGAAACTATCGGACTCAAGCCGCATCAGATCGCTCGCCTCGGTGTCGGCTATTGCCCGGAGGAGCGCGGCATCTACTCGACGCTGTCATGCGAAGAGAACCTTCTTCTGCTGCCCAAACTTGCCGAGGGCGGCATGAGCCTCGATGAAATCTATGCGCTGTTCCCGAATCTGCAGGAGAGAAAGACCTCGCCCGGTACACGCCTGTCGGGTGGCGAACAACAAATGCTTGCCATTGCGCGCATTCTGCGCACGGGTGCCAAGCTTCTCTTGCTCGACGAGATCTCCGAGGGGCTTGCGCCAGTCATTGTCGAAGCCCTCGCAAGACTGATTTTGCAACTGCGAGAACGTGGCTACACCGTCGTCATGGTCGAGCAGAATTTTCATTTCGCCGCGCCTCTGGCCGACCGCTTCTATGTCATGGAACATGGCAGCGTGATCGACGGTTTCGGTGCGCAGGACCTGGCGGCCAGAACAGAGTCGCTCAACGCTGCCTTGGGAGTATGAGCATGCAGATATTCGAAATCTCCATTCAGGCCTTGATGAGCCAGCTGCTGCTGGGCTTGGTTAATGGATCGTTCTACGCCATGCTGTCGCTTGGCCTTGCCGTCATCTTCGGCCTGCTCAACATCATCAATTTCGCTCATGGCGCCCTCTACATGATGGGCGCGTACGCCGCAT
>DASYTX010000149.1:0-4571 GCA_036001865.1 Terriglobales bacterium | reverse complement strand
GGCTGCTGCGCGGTCAGCGTGGAGCCGGCCGTCTGAACATGAAACCGCAGCATCTGCGAGCGCGGATTCTTGGCTCCGAGCTTCTCCTTCATAATGTGCGCCCACAGGCGCCGGGCCGCCCGGAACTTCGCGACTTCCTCGAAGAAATTGCTGTGGCAGTTGAAGAAGAAGGAGAGCCGCGGCGCGAAGGAGTCCACTTCCAGACCCACGTCGCGCGCCGCCTCCACGTACGTGATGCCGTTCGCCAAGGTAAACGCCAGCTCCTGCACGGCGGTGGCTCCGGCCTCGCGGATGTGGTAGCCGCTGATCGAGATCGTGTTCCACTCAGGCAGCTCGCGCTCGCACCACTGGAACAGGTCGGTGATGAGCCGGAGCGCCGGCCGCGGCGGGTAGATGTAGGTGCCGCGGGCGATGTATTCCTTGAGGATGTCGTTCTGAACGGTGCCGGAAAGTTTCTTGAGGTCCGCGCCCTGCTTCTTCGCCACCGCCACGTAGAGCGCCAGCAGAATCGCCGCCGTGGCGTTGATCGTCATGGAGGTCGAAATGCGCTCCAGGGGAATGCCCTCGAAGAGCGTTTCCATGTCGCGGAGGCTGTCAATGGCGACCCCGGCCTTGCCGACTTCTCCGGCCGCCAGCGGGTGATCGGAGTCCAGGCCAATCTGCGTTGGCAGATCGAAGGCTACGGAGAGGGCACGCTGCCCCTGGCTCATCAGGAATTTGTAGCGCCGGTTGGACTCGGCAGCGGTGCCGAAGCCCGCGTACTGGCGCATCGTCCACAGGCGCCCGCGATACATCGTGGGATGGATTCCGCGCGTAAAGGGGAACTCGCCCGGGCGGCCCACGTCGCTCTGTTCTGACAGGCCCGCCAGGTCTTCAGGCTTGTAAACACGGGCGACTTCAATCCCGGAGGAGGTCTGCAATTTTTCAGCGGGGCCGCCCGCAGAATCTTTTTCGCGTGTCCCTGTCTGCCGGTTTCCCATTGGCCTTCCTTGTATGCCTAGCGGCAGGCTTAGCGCAAGCGGCGCGATCTCACGAAAGAATACACCGCGAAGGCCGTCATCATGACCATAAACGCGATGGATGCTACCGGCTTCCACAGGGCGCCTCCGGCCTGGTAGGCGCGCCACTCCCGCAATAACGAAGGGACCGCAAAGGCCGCCAGACCCAGGAACAGCGCGCCGGTGATCTCCAGCCAGAGCCGGTGCAGGATGCGGACCGCCTGCCGCAGCCAGCGCCAGCCGTGTTCCAACAGCAACGCAATCACACTGGGCCGCGCCGTAGCCATCAGGCCCAATGGTATGCTATTCCCCGCATGTTTCCAACCGCGCCACAGGGCAAACCGTCCTGGGCGCTTGTCTATGGCTCGCGATCGATCCGGCAAAGCCGCTTGCCTTCCGTCTGCCGGAAGCGCCGAGCAGCAGCTCAGGCCCGACAGCGACCCAAAACCCATAGGCGACCCGGAACTACTGCCCAAGGAATCGGGCATTCGCGGTTCCTTTCGATTGCGTGTATAGTAATCTCCTTTCTCACTGACTTCGGGACCGGGAAGACAATGTTTGATTTTTTCAAGCGAAAAAAGAAAAAGGAAGAAGCCAAGAAGCCTGGCCAGCCGGCCCAGGCAGCGGCGAAGCCAGCCCCCATACCCGGCAAGGCCGCTGCCACCGTCCCTCTGAAGCCTCCTCCGGCTAAACCAGAGCCCTCCAAGGAAGAACCAGAGCTCCGCATCGGCCAGATGCTCCGGGTCCCGGGGTTAGGCGACTTCACCATCCATGACGTGAAAGGCGGAAAAGGCAAGAGCGGCATGGGGATCGTGTACATCGTCTTCGACATCAGCTCGATGACGCCGTTTGCCGTAAAGACCTTTCAGAAGTGGTGCCTGGGGACTCCGGAGCTGGTGCAGCGGTTTCTCCGCGAGGCGGAGACCTGGATCCGCCTGGAGCAGCAAGAAAACATCGTGCGCGCCCACTACGTTTCCATCATCAACGACCAGCCCTACGTCTTCCTGGAATATGTGGCGGGGTCGGACCTGCGGAGAAAGCTGACCGGCGGCGCGCTTTCGCCCCGCGACGCTCTGCGGTACTCCATCCAGTTCTGCCGCGGGATGGCTCACGCACACAACCGGGTTCCTGGACTGGTCCACCGGGACGTCAAACCGGAAAATTGCATGTTCACGCCCAACGACATTCTGAAGGTCACCGACTTCGGGTTGGTCAAGGTTCTGGCCGGCGGCGACACGCTCCCTGTGAATGTCCCGGCGGGTGAGGAATCGGCGTCGGAATCGGCCTCCCGTTTCTTCAAGACCCGCGTGGGCGAGATGGGCGTCGGGACCCTGCCCTACATGGCCCCGGAGCAATTCACCGATTTTTCGCGGGTCACCGTGCGCGCCGACATTTACTCCTTCGGGGTGATGCTCTACGAGATGCTGACCGGACACCGCCCGTTCAAGGCCCGCAGCCCGGAGGACTGGTATGTCCAGCACTTCAAAATGATGCCGACGGAGCCCGCGCTGCAAAAACCCGAGGTGGGCCAGCCGCTCTCGGACCTGACCATGCGCTGCCTTGCGAAGAAAGCGGAGGCGCGGTATCCCGATTTTGCCACGATCGAAAAGGAGCTTGCGAAAATTCTCAAACAGTCTCATGACGAAGAGGTCCCCCGGGTCGAGGCTCAGGAATTCGAGGCTTGGGAGATCGTGAACAAAGGCGCGGCCCTCAGCTACCTCGGGCGCGCCAGGGAAGCCCTCGGCTGCTTCGAAAAGGCGCTGGAAATCTTGCCCCGCCTCGACGCCGCCTGGCTCAATAAAGGTGTCGCGCTCTCCAAGCTGGGCCGCGACAAAGAGGCCCTGGAATGCTACGAAAAGGCCACCGAGATCAATCCCAACCTGGCCGACGCCTGGTACAACCGCGGGATCGCCTATCAGAATCAGCGGTTGCTCGAAGATGCCCGGACGAGCTATGAGCGGACCCTAACGCTCAATCCTCTCCATGAGTCCGCCTGGTTGAATCAGGGCGTAGTGCTGCGAAGGTTGTCCCGGCCCCAAGATGCGATTGAGTGCTACGACCGGGTCCTGGCCATCAACTCGCAGTCATCGGTGGCTTGGTACAACAAAGGCTTCGCGCTCAGCCAGCTCGGCCGTTTGACCGATGGCATCCAGTGCTACGATCGCGCTTTGTCGCTCAACCCGCAATACCTGGAAGCCTGGCTGAACCGGGGCGTCGCGCTGCGCAAACAGAACCGCTTGATCGAGGCTCTGGCCTGCTACGAGAAAGTCTTGGAGATCCAGCCGAAGCATCCCGACGGGTGGTACAACAAGGGCGTCGTGCTGCGCAAGCTCGGCCAGAAAAACGAGGCCCAAAACGCCTTCCAGAAAGCCGCCGCCCTTGACCCGAAAATCGCAGAGCAGATCAAGCAGCAGGGGTTGAATTAAGCCAAGCTGGAGTACAATTCATTAGACGTTCCCATGACGAAAAAGCAAAAACAAATCAATGCCGCAGCAGAGAAGTTGAGTTCCATGTTGGAGGATTTCCTCTCCAAGCTCGACCCTGAAGAACGGGCCAAGGGGCATAAGGACGCGATGCAGTATGCTGCTAGCCGTTTGAAATCTGGTCGTTCCAAAGCTTATACCGCACCCCTCGGTAGTGTCTCAGTTAAAGTGAGACACTACCCATCCCTCGCTCTCATTGAACTTCCCAGACTAAATCCCCATACTATGAGTTGGCGAACAGGTCGGGCGATCGCTCCGCCTTCGGGCGGGGAGGAAAGTCCGGACTCCCGAGAGCAGTGTGCTGGCTAACGGCCAGGATCGGTCGGGCCTCTTCCGCTCAATCGGAGCCGCGACAGTAATGGAGCGGCCACCGAGCTTTCCGCCACGCGCAGGCGTGGTGGCCGCTTGTTTGCACGCGCGGCTCGGATCGAGCGGGAGGGGTCTGGCCGGTACGGACCAGTGCCACAGAAAATATACCGCCCCGCTTCGGCGGGGTAAGGGTGAAAAGGTGCGGCCCTTCGGGGCTTAATGTAAGAGCGCACCGCCCGGACAGCGATGTCCGGGGCAGGGAAAACCCCACACGGAGCAAGACCAAATAGGAGGGGAGGAGTGGCTCGCTCCGCAACCTTGCCAGCAATGGCAGGGGGTAACCTTCGGGTAGGTCGCTAGAGCCCGGAAGCAATTCCAGGCCCAGAGGAATGATCGCCATCCCGCCTTCGGCGGGACACAGAATCCGGCTTACAGACCTGTTCGCGCTCAAATTACCAAGAGTCAGCTAGAATGATGTTTTCACGGCCGACCATTGACGCACTGGCGACCAGGGAAAGGAAACAGTGAATTACCAAAACATCATCAAGATAGAGCCCGGAAAACGGGGAGGACAGCCGTGCATTCGCGGGCTGCGGATCACCGTGGCGGATGTGTTGGGATGGCTGGCTGCTGGAATGTCTCATCAGCAAATCCGAGAAGATTTTCCGGAATTGACCGAAGAAGACATCCGAGCTTGCCTTGCTTATGCGGCAGACCGCGAGAGGCGACTAATTACTATTGTAACTTCCGATGAAGCTGCTCTTTGATCAGAACTTGAGTG
>DASYTX010000148.1:0-4552 GCA_036001865.1 Terriglobales bacterium | reverse complement strand
CGGGCCTTGGCGTCGGCCAGCAGGCGCTCGCGGTTCATGACGATCTCGTCGCCATCGGACAGGAAGCCAAGCGCTCGGGCTTCGTGGGCGGAGGTGGAAATCTTGGCCATGGCGACGGTCTCGAAAGTGCGCTTCATGGCGTCCATGAACTCGACGCTCTCCCCGCCGCGGCCATCGCTGGCGACAGCGGCACTGTCCACCGCACGCAGCAGCATTTCCTTGCAGCCGCCGGCACCGGGAATCAGGCCGACCCCAACCTCAACGAGTCCCATGTAAAGCTCGGCATGTGGCGTGCGTGCGGGGGCGTGCAAAGCGACCTCGCAGCCGCCCCCGAGTGTCATGCCAAAAGGCGCCACCACCACCGGCTTGGGCGAGAACTTTATGGCCTGGGTCATGCCCTGGAACTGGCGCACGGCCAGATCAATCTCGTCCCACTCTTGTTCCTGCGCCCACATGAGCAGCAGCATGATATTGGCGCCGGCGGAGAAGTGCTGGGCGTCGTTGGTGATGACGAAGGCTTCGAAGTGGTCGCCCGGCCCGCCGGGCTTGAGCGTCTGCGAGATAAGCTGCACAATGTCGCCGCCCAGGGTGTTCATCTTGGAGTGGAACTCGATGCAGGCGACGCCATCGCCCAAGTCCACCAGCGATGCCCCCGCGTTCTTCTTGACCACGCCGTTGGATTTCTTGGCGACCTCGACTGACCATACGCCCGCGGGCACCTGCTGATCTTTGTAGGCGGCGGTCGCCAAGTCGAAATAGGCGCGTCCCGCCGGGGCGGACGGCGCATCGACGTACCAGCGCTTCTTGCCGCAGGCCAGCAGGCACTCGACATTGGAGGCAACCGGCCTGCCCTCCTGCTTCATGCGCGCGACGGTCTGTTCGACACCGGCCGCGTCCCACAACTCAAACGGGCCCAGTTCCCAATTGAAGCCCAGGCGCATGGCACGATCGATTTCTACTATCGAATCCGAGATCTCGGGGATGCGGTTAGCGGCATAGGTCCACAAGTCAGACAGCGCGGACCACAGGAAGGCTGCGGTTTTGTCCTTGCGAGCATCACCAGAGAGAAGCAGACGCAGGCGCTCCGGCAGTTCTTCGATGTTGCGTGCCATCTCCAGAGCGGCGAACTTTGCCTTCTGCCGCGGGCGATACTCCAGCGTCTTCCAGTCGAGGGCCAGACGGTCCTCTTCGCCATCGGCCGCTTTGGTCTTCTTGTAGAAGCCGCCGCCGGTCTTGTCGCCCAGCCACTTGCGCTCGAGCATTTGCTGGACGAAGCCGGGGAGCTTAAGGTCGGAGCGCTCGTCTTTCAGCTTGCCGGTCATGTTGGCGACCACGCTCGCCAAAATGTCGAGGCCAACTAGGTCGATGGTGCGAAACGTAGCCGACCTGTGCCAGCCGACGAGCGTGCCGGTCAACGCATCCACCTCCTCGATGCTCAGGTCCATCTCCTGCATCAGCCGCATGACGTTGAGCACGGAAAACGTGCCGATGCGGTTGGCGATGAAGTTAGGTGTGTCCTTGGCGAAGACAACACCCTTGCCCAGGCGCAGGTCGGCGAAATGCGCGATCGCGTCAATGGCGGCGCGGTCAGTTTCCGGTGTGGGGATGATTTCCAGCAGCCGCATGTAGCGCGGCGGATTGAAGAAGTGGGTGCCGAACCAGTGGCGGCGGAAATCGTCGGAGAAGCCCTCGGCGATCCTGCAGACGGGCAGGCCGCTGGTGTTGGTAGTGGTGATGGTGCCGGGCCGGCGGAGCGCTTCGACCTTCTTGAGCAGGCCGCGCTTGATCTCCAGGTCCTCGGCCACAGCCTCAATGATCCAATCGGCTTCGGCGACAAAGCTCAAGTTGTCCTCGAAGTTTCCGATGGTGGTCAGCCGGGCCAGCGCTGGCTCGAAAAAGGCGGCGGGTTTAGATTTCTTGGCGGCTTCCAGGCCAGCAGTGACGATCCGATTGCGCGCTTCTTTGTCGCCGCCGGGCGCAGCTATGTCGAGCAGGAATGACGGCACACCGGCGTTGGCCAAATGGGCAGCGATGCGCGAACCCATGGTGCCGGCGCCGAGCACGGCGACCTTGTTGATGCGCTTGAGCATGAGCAGGGAATGATAGCAGCCGCTGCACATCGCCGTGGCAGCCCGAGAGGGCAAGGGCGCAGAGGCCAAAGGGTCAGCCTGACTTTTCCCGGCTGGGGGCGGCTTTCAGATCGGGTTTGCTGTTCAGGTACTCGAGGGCCGCGGCGGCCATCTCGCGCTCGCCCTTGTAGCTGAGCTGCTGGACGGCGTCCTCAAGGGGGATCCAGACGGCGCGGCTGACCTCGCGACGCATTTCCGGGGTTATGGCGCCCAACCGGCCCGAGCGATAACGCAGCAGATAGAAGCTGACGATCTTGAAGACGCGCTCACCGCCCGCCCAACTCCGCACGTAGAAATACTTCACGTCGCCCAGCTTGTGGAGGAGATCGGCCCCGACCCCTGTTTCCTCTCGCACCTCGCGCACGGCGGTTTGTTCGGGAGTCTCGCCCTGATCCACCAGGCCTTTAGGCAACGCTAGGATGTCGCGGTCGCCCCGGGTGTCGCCGCGACCCTGGGGCTCGATGGCCGCCAGCCACCAGCGCCCGCGCATGGGACGAACCACCACGCCTCCGGCGGAGATCTCACGTCTCATGTGGTTACCTTCGTAACCCCTCCTCCGACCCTCACGGAATCTTGCACGCCGCGGCAATCGCGGTATGCTGCAGCGAAAACGCTGCATTCGGCATCGTACATTGTAAAGTCCGGTATCCCGCCGGACGGGGGCAGGAAGGGCAAGTGAGCAAGTTATCGAAGCTGGTGCGGTCGGTCCGCGCCTTGCAGCGGGAACTGACGCGCCCGTCGGCTCCGCCACCTACGCCTGCCATAGGACTAGCACTGGGTGGCGGCTTTGCCCGCGGCCTGGCGCATATTGGCCTCCTCAAGGTCCTCGAAGAAGAAAACATCCCAGTCAAGTTCGTAGCTGGAACCAGCGTGGGCGCGGTGATCGGCGCCATCTATTGCAGCGGTGTATCGGCAAAAGAAATGGAGGCGCGCGCTCGCTCGGTGCGCTTCAAGGATTTCGCACGCTGGACAGTGTCGCGCATGGGCTTCGCCACCAATGACCGCATGACGGTCATGCTGAACAAGTTCCTCAAGGTGAAGACCTTTGAGGAGCTGCAGATCCCGCTGGCCGTGACCGCGACCGATTTCTTGAGCGGAGAACCCGTGATCTTCCGCTCCGGCAGCCTGATCGATCCTATCCGCGCCAGTTGCGCCTATCCTGGCATGTTCCTGCCGGTCAGCATCAACGGCCGTCTCATGGTGGACGGCATGCTGGCCTACAGCGTGCCCACCACGCCGGTGCGTGAGATGGGGGCTGAGCGGGTGGTCGCTGTTTATCTGCGAGCGCACTGGGCCAATGGCGGCATGCCGCGCCATATCTTCGAGATCATCGGCCAGTGCTTCTCTATCGCCCAGGGGAAGATGACCAGCCTCTGGCAAAAGGATGCCGACGTCGTCGTCGAGCCCAACGTCGCCGGATTCAGCTACGACTGCTTCGAGCGCAGTGATGAACTGGTGCGCCTTGGCGAGCAGGCGGCGCGGGCCGTGCTGCCGCAGATCCGCGAGTGGCTCGCCGCCTCGGAGCAATCGGGTACAGTGGTGCCTGCACCGGCTCCGGCGTAGCAGTATTTAAGGACCAAGTACGAAATAGGGCCGGCCACGCGCCGCCTGCCACCTGCTCACTGCTTTGTTGACCCCTGTTCCTGCCGCAATTACACTACAACTTACTTCCTGCACTAATCACCCGGGAAACCATATTGAAAAGCTACCGCTCCCCCCGCCACGTGATCGCCGAAGTGGAACGGCTGATCGCCAGCGTTAAACCCTCTTTCCATTCGCCCTCGGTGCTTGCCCAGGTTGTGGCCCTGCTCTGTTCCTCACGCCATTATTCCTCAGCGCGAACTTACTTGCTCGTAGGAGACCGGGTCGCGCTTCGGGCAATGAGCGGTCTACCGCCACAGCGCGAAACCATGGCGCTGGGCGTAGGTTCCGTCGGTGCGGCAGCGCAGACCGGCATGCTGGTACAGACCGATGAGGGCGGGAGCACGGAATTGGCCACACCCATCAAGATTGCCGGTAGGGTGCTGGGCGTGCTCGCCGTCCAAAGCGAGGGCGCAATGGGCAACCAAGAGCGCGTGCTGCTGAAGAAAGTCGCTTTCCGGGTGGCGCGGTTCCTCTCCTTCAAGGGCAAGTACCTGATGCGCAAGGCCAGGGAAGCGGCGCGCCAGCGTCCCAGTTCGGCGAGCGAGCAAACTCGCGGTTACCAGCCTGTGTCAGAGAAGACGGCACCGGCTCCCCAGCTAGCCCGCCTCGTGGCCGCAGGAGAAAAATCCAGAAAATGATGAGACCAGTGGAGTCGGTTGACGAGCTTAAGCGCATCGCCAACCGCATGCGCATTGAGATCGTAAAGATGATCGCTGCGGCGGGCAGCGGACATCCCGGCGGGTCGCTGTCGGCGGTCGAAGTCCTGGCCGCGCTCTATT
>DASYTX010000147.1:0-4895 GCA_036001865.1 Terriglobales bacterium | reverse complement strand
ACAGCTTTGACGATTCCGCCTGTTTACACCCTGCGCATAACTCGGCTGCGCTTGGAAATCCGTTCGAGTTCATTTACCGTACTTCACCCGGTAGATGGGTTCTCCTAAAGGAGGATAGAAATGAGCAGAGCCAGGTTCCTGGGTTGTTTTCTGTTGGTGCTTGCCATTGGAGTATCGGCGGTAGCGCAGGGGCAAAAGGCGGGCGAATCGCTGTACAAACGTCTGGGAGGCTACGACGCCATTGCCGCCGTCACCGACGATTTCATCGGCCGCTTGGTGGCCAATCCACAAACCAGCAAGTTCTTTGTCGGCTTCAGCGACGATTCCAAGAACCGAATCCGCCAGCACGTAGTCGATTTCCTGTGCAAGGCGACGGGCGGACCGTGCGTCTATCACGGACGTGACATGAAGACTGTTCACGCGGGCAGCGGCATTACCGAAGCCGACTGGAATGCGGCGGTAAAAGACCTGGTGGCCACTCTCGACAAATTCAAAGTCCCGGAGAAGGAGAAAAAAGAGGTTTTGGATCTGGCGTCGAGTCTGAAGGGCGACATCGTTCAGCCGAAGAAATAAGACGGCCCGAAGTTGGGTGGCCGAGATCGTGATGAAAACGGCGGCGCGACCGGCTACGCGGCCGTCGGCACCTCGGTGGGCTTCGCCTGCGGCACGCGGATCTTGAGCTTCTCTCCCAGGCTGTCGAAGTGTGCCAGCCACTCGCGGCTCTGGGCATCGTCCCTTGCCTGGAAGACAGGGCGCACTTCCCGCAGCATCTCCCAGTACAGGTTCTGCACCTTCCACAAGCTCACTTCGAAGGGCAGCGACCGCAAAATGACTACGCTAACCAGCTTTTCCAGGAGCACGATGTCGTCGGCCTGCGCCAGGAACTGTTCCATCATGCCCTCCAGAGTGCACTTGAGGGCAAAGCTCAGGCCGGCGTTGTCGAGCGGGACTTTTTCACGCGCGGCCACGTCAAGCAGCACGCGAATGCGCTCCAGGTCGAGGTCCGGTTCCTCGAGAGCGCGCCGCAGACCGCTGTTGATGGCAAATTCGGCGGTGAGGTTCAGCACCTTGGGCATGGGCGTGCCCAGATCGCTGAGGAAGCTCATCAACGGCGAGTGCCGCTCATACAACTGGCGCAGGCTGGTTTCCACTTCTGCCAGCGTCGAATCGAGAATGGCGGAGACCACGCGGCGCTGCTCGTCGCGGAACAGCGACTTCAGCGAATAAGTGATTCCCTCGAATTGGCGGTCAAGCGCGCGGATGGCTTGCGGCAGGTCGGCGCTGAGAAAAGCTTCGCTGCACTCCCGGACAGTGTTCTCGAAAGCATCCTGATCGCGGAAGTGGCGGACGGCGGCATTCAGGTTGTGATCGCCAAAGTGCAGCGCCCCAAACATGAGCTCGGCGCATTCCAGCGTGATGTTGGAACACACCCGTGCTCGTCCCAGCACCAGCCGCGCCCGCCCCGACTCAAACAGGCGATGGTCGCTCCGGTCCACGCTGTAGCAGTAGATCGAAGCCTGCTCGCCGTAGCGCTCAAACAATGAGCTGATCACGTAGTGCGCGCCAACCTTGGGCAGGTCGATAGCTGCGGGCTCCACCAAATTACGGTAGATCTCAGCGCCGTCTTTCTGCTCCGGGATGTTGCTCTTGGCCAGCGCCAGCCGCTCCAAAAAGCCCTGCTCGATCTGGTCGCCAAACAAGTCCTGCGCCAGTTGCACGGCGCGCCCGGCATACATGATGACTTGCACGGTCTCGATGCCGGAGAGTTCGTCGAAGAACCAGCCGCAACTGGTGTACATCAGCATCAGGTGGCGCTCGAGTTCGAGCAGCTTGAGAATGGTGACCTTCTTCTCGTAGGGAAGAGGATCGTAGGACTCGCCGACGATCGCCGGTATCTCACCCAGATGGGCATGTTTCAGGAGGAAGCGGTTCAGGCTTTCCGGCGACCGGTCGAGCACGACATTGATGTAGTCGTTGCGCGCCGCCCAGGGATCTTTGAGCAGCGACCGGGCCTTCTCTTCGTATTTGGGATTGAGCTGCTCGCGCAACCAGTCCAGGGCCGCGCGCAGCGGCGCGCGCCACTGCTGGTTCCAGTCAGCGCGTCCGCCGGTATTGCAACCGCAGTCCGAACGCCAGCGCTCGACGCCGTGAACGCAGCTCCACGAGCTGTTCTCCTTGATGCCGGCTTCGTGGGTGGACGGGTGCTTCGCCAGGTACTCGCCGTAATTGGTGAGCCGCGCCAGGTTGTTGGACTCGATGTAATCGAGCGCGAAAGCCAGGGCCATGTCGCCGTACTTGTGGTGATGGCCGTAAGTTTCGCCATCGGTGGCGATGTGCAGCAGTTGCGGCCAGTCGCGCGTGTCGGAGAAGCCGCTCAGCAGGCGCTTGGCAAAGGTTTCGCCGTTGGCCAGCAGCCCTTCAAACGCCACCGCCTGCGAGATGGGGCTGTCGTAGAAGAACAGGTTGAGGCTGCGGCCAGAAGGCAGGCGCATGAGGTAGGCACGCGTGGGATCGACAGGCTCGTCTTCGCGCCAGGCGCGGGCGCCCAACTTGCGCACCTGTCCCGCCTGCCGCGGCGCCAGCACCACGAACGTGATGCCGAAGTCGGAGACCATGTCGAGCGTCTCCGTGTCCACGCCCGCCTCCGGCAGCCACATGCCTTCCGGGCGGCGGCGGAAGCGGTGTTCGAAATCGCGGACGCCCCACTGGATTTGCGTGTACTTGTCGGCGCGATTGGCCAGCGGCAGGATCATATGGTTGTAAGGCTGGGCCAGCGCAGAGCCGTGCCCGGAGAACTGCTGGGCGCTTTCGCGGTCGGCTTCGAGAATAGCGTCGTACACCCGGGGTGCGTTTTCTTCCAGCCAGCTCAGCAGGGTGGGGCCGAAATTGAAGCTGATACGAGCGTAGTTATTGACGATCTTTACGATGCGGCCTTCGCTGTCGAGCACGCGCGAGGCGCCATTGGGTGCGTAGCATTCGGCGGTGATGCGCTCGTTCCAGTCGTGGTAGGGATAAGCCGAGTCCTGCAGCTCAACCGCTTCCAGCCATGGGTTCTCGCGCGGAGGTTGGTAGAAGTGGCAGTGGATGCAGACGTATCGTTCCATCGGCAGGCGGACGCAGCCGCACTATAGGATGCGGAATTTTGCGGCAAAAACCGCCTTTCGAGAAGGAAAATCCGCCTCCCGCTGACTCCCGGCTCCTGACTACTGCCGTCGCCGCATCCACTCCACACATCGCTGGAGATGGCGATGCATGGCGTCGGCGGCGTCATGCCCGACGCGGCCGTGCCCAGGCAGCACCCACTGGAAGCGATAGTCGAGCAGCCGCGACATGGAGCGCGTCTGCTCCGGCCAGGAATACCAGCATGCGTCCCGGAACGCAGTAAGCGTCTGCCGCTCCGGCGACCAAGCCAGATGGTCTCCGGTGAAGAGGAACTTGTCGCGATAGAGCAGGCACATATGCCCGCGGGTGTGGCCGGGAGTGGGGATGATGACCAGTTCGGAGTCCAGTTCAACCGGATCTTCGGCTTCGATCACGCGCTCGATTCCGAGCCGCTGCGCGCCGTCGGCGTCGTGCATGATGCGCACGCAGCCGAAACGGCTTGCGAACTTGGCGTGGTCAGCAATGTCGTCGCGATGGGAGAGGAACATGGTGCGCACACCGCCCAGCTCTTCCATCTTCTTCACCAGATGGGACGCAAACCGCGGCGAGTCCACCAGCACGTTTCCGCCCTGCGACTCGGGCCGGAGGATGAGATAGCTCCAGGCGCCGAAGCTCGATTCGGCAGTGAAGCCGCAGAAATAGACGTTGTCGTCGATGCGCGACGGGAAGGCGTCAATACCCAGTCGCACGTCGTGCTTGGTCGTGGATTTGATGGAGCCGGTGGGGCAGGCGACCAGGGCCATCATCGCGCGGCGCAGTTCGGCCTTATCTTGCGGCTGGTGATAGACGCTGGACTGGCCGCCGTGGTCGCGGAAGACCTCGGGCGCGATCTGCCGGCAGGCGTCGCAGTCGATGCAGGTGGAGTCCACGAAGAAATCGCCGGGGGCATTCTGTGGCAGGCGCTTGGCGGGGTTGGCCATATCTATGTGATGAAGCGGGACCGCCTGACGGACCTTCAGCGGGTGAGCTAAACTAATTGACTCATGCGTGCCTTCAGGAAGCCAGTTCTGCGCCGCCTCTTTGCTCTTGTCCCTTGCCTGCTTATCGCGCTCGCCGCTGCCGCGGCTGAAGAGAAGCTATTCAAGCAGACGAATAATTCCATGGATCCGACCATCGTTGCCGGTGAGAAGTTCGCGGTCGATATGGACGCTTATCGCACGGCGCAGCCTGCGCGCGGCGATGTGATCGTGCTGGAACAGGACGGCATCCTGGTGGTGAAGCGTGTAGCTGCCGTGGGCGACGATACCATCGAAGGCAAAGCCGGACAGGTTTTTCTGAATGGAAAGCTGCTTGACGGAAACTCCGGAAGGAACAAGGCTGAGCTGCGTCCTGAATTCTCTTTCCTCGACAACTTCGGTCCCATCAAAGTTCCTGCAGGCCAGTTCTTCGTCCTGGGCGACAACCGCGCCTACAGCCGCGACAGCCGTGACCCTGCCTTCGGCCTGGTGCCGGCAACCCAGATTCGCGGCAGGGCAGTCCGCATCGCACGTTCGCATCTTGAAGGTCGCACGTCGAAGCCCATCAAGTAATGTTCTGTCGAGCGAGTGATTCAGTCGATGTCGAAGTGGAGGAAGAGGCAATGATGCTGGTGATCGCTCTGCTGGTAGGCGTTCTGATCGGCGCGCTGTCCGGGCTGATAGGTCTTGGCGGAGGCGTGCTCCTGATCCCCATCCTGGTCTATTTCTTCGGCATGAACCAGCATCAGGCGCAAGGGACGTCGCTAGCCATGCTGC
>DASYTX010000146.1:0-3337 GCA_036001865.1 Terriglobales bacterium | reverse complement strand
CCTGCGGAGTTGCATTTCGCAGAGAAAGTCGCGCAATCGGCGGCCAGCCGAGGGCTGTTGGTCTATCCCATGCAGGGCTCGGTGGATGGCATCAGCGGAGATCACCTGCTGATCGCCCCGCCTGCGGTCATCACCCGCGAGGAAATCAACTGGGCAGTCGAGCGGCTGCGCGAATCGATCGCAGAAGCGGCCGCCAATCTTCCCGCAGGATGAGAAAAGTCGGATCTATGGGAACAATTCGACGGTCCTCACGGCTTCCAAGTTCGCCTTTGTGCGCTCTCGCGCTGCCTGCGTGCGTGACGGTGCTTGTCGCGGCCGCGGTTGCGCCTGCCGCGCAGATGTCGGGCTTCACACGCAAAACTGCCGAGCGCCAAGCCCAGATCGAAAAGAGATTCAAGGGCATGATCTCGCCTGAAAGGACGCGCGAGTTCCACCGCTACCTGACCTCCGAACCTCATCCGGCAGGTTCGGAGCGCAACAATGAACTGGCGGAATACATCGCCCGCGTGTGGAAGGAACAGGGCCTGGAAGACGTCACTATCCATCGCTACGACGTCCTGAACTCCTTTCCTAAGGAGGTCTCGGTCGAGATGGTCGCGCCGGTGCGCTACCGGGCTGGCCTGCGCGAAGATCCCTATGACGTCGATCCCGACACCAAGAACCCGCGCGTGCGCAGTGCCTGGTCGGGAATGTCAGCGTCGGGCGAGTTGACCGCGCCGGTGATCTACGCGCACAGCGGCAATCCGGAAGACTACGCGGTGCTGCGCAAAAACGGTATCGACGTGCGCGGCAAGATCGTGCTGGTCCGCTATTCCAATCCCTACAGCTATCGCGGGTTCAAAGCGCTGACAGCAGAGAAGGAAGGTGCAGCCGGCATCCTGATCTATTCCGATCCGGCCGAGGACGGCTACAAGCGCGGCAAAGTTTTCCCGCAGGGCCCGTGGGGACCCGCGAGCCACATACAGCGAGGGGCCATCACCTACGACTTCATCGTCCCCGGCGATCCGCTGACGCCGGGCTGGGCCTCCGTGCCGGGAGCAAAGCGCATTCCTATTGACGAAGCGCGCTCGGTGCCAAAGATCATGGCTGTCCCGCTCTCCTGGCGCGATGCCTTGCCGCTGCTCAAAAACATGGGCGGACCGCTGGCGCCCAAGAGTTGGCAAGGTGGGCTTCCCATCAAGTATCGCTTGGGCGGCCGTGCCCGGGTCCAAATGAAGGTCGAGATGGACAACCGGGTGATGCCCAACTACGTGGCCGAGACACGCATCCGCGGGTCGGAGTGGCCGGATGAATGGATCGTGCTGGGCAACCATCGCGACGCCTGGGAGTTTGGCGGTGTCGATCCCTCCAGCGGCACAGCTTCCATGATGGAGCTCACTCGCGCCCTGGGGTCGCTCGTGAAACAAGGCATTCGGCCGCGGCGCACGCTGGTGATCTGCAGTTGGGACGGCGAGGAGGTCGGGCTGACGGGCTCGACTGAGTGGGGCGAACACTTTGCCGATGAACTTAAGCGCAAGATGGTCGCCTACCTTAATGTGGACTCGTCAACTTCCGGGCCCGACTTTGAGCCCAACGCTGTCCCCTCGCTGGCGCCGCTGCTGGTGGAGGTCAGCCGCACGCTTCAAGATCCTTCAGGCAAGACGCTCTACGCTGCTTGGAAACGGACTGTCGCAAGAAAACGCATCAAGGAAAAGAACAAGCTGCGTGTTACTGACGCCAACCTCGTGAACACCCGCATCGGCAGCGGCTCTGACCATACCGTCTTCCTGAATTTCCTAGGGCGGCCCACATTCGAGTTGCAATTCAACGGACCTTACGGTGTGTACCACTCGATGTACGACAATTTCTATTGGATGAACAGGTTTGGCGACCCTGGATATCGATATCACGCGCTCATGTCACAGCTCTGGGGTGTGCTGGCGCTGCGCTTGGCCAATGCCGACATCCTGCCGTACGACTTCGAGCTGTACGCCGAGAACATCCGCCAGTTCGTCGCTGAGCTACAAAAGAAAAAAGGCGCGCGGGAAAACATCGACTTCCAACCGGTGCTTGAGCACCTCGAGGCCTTCGCCGCTGAAGGGCGGGCGATCAAGCGCGAGATTGCCAGGGTCCTTGCCTCCGGAAGTCTTGTGCCGGATGAGGCGCAGCGGGTCAACGCTCACCTGTTGCAGGTTGAAACCAACTGGTTGCATCCGGAAGGCATTCCCGGGCGACCATGGTTCAAGCACATCTTGCACGCGGCGCGCTACACTTATGCACACTTGGAGCTTCCCGGGTTGACGGAAGCGATTGAGCGGCAGGACTGGCCCGTCGCAAGACAGCAGGCCACAATCCTTCAAAACGCACTCAACGATAATGTGAAACTGCTGCATGTTGCCCGCTCCGATCTGGACGGCAGGCTTGCGGCACGCTGACTATGAACAAGCTGGCCGCAAACGCCGATGAAGCCATTCACGACGTGCAGGATGGCGCCAGCATCTTCTTCGGCGGCTTCGGACTCTGCGGCATCCCGGAGAACCTGATTGAAGCATTGGTGCGCAAGGGCGTCAGGAACCTGACCACCATCAGCAACAACGCCGGCGTGGGTGGCTTTGGTCTTGGTCTACTTCTGGCCAACGGGCAGATCAAGAAACACATCGGCACCTACGTCGGCGAAAACCCGGTGCTCGAGCGTATGCTGTCGGCGGGCGAGATCGAACTTGAACTGGTGCCGCAGGGAACGTTTATCGAGCGCATCCGCGCCGCCGGCGCCGGCATTCCCGCCTTCTACACGCCGACCGGCGTCGGAACGGTCGTAGCCAACGGCAAGGAGATGAGAGAGTTCGAGGGTCGGCCGCATCTGCTGGAACGTCCCCTCCCCGCCGACTTTGCCTTCATCAAAGCCTGGAAGGGCGACAGTTGGGGAAATCTGGTTTTCCGCAAGACAGCGCGCAATTTCAATCCTGAGATGGCCACGGCAGCCCGCGTCACCATCGCCGAGGTCGAGCACCTGGTGCATCCCGGCGAGCTCGACGCCGATCACATTCAGACTCCCAGCGTCTACGTGCAGCGCATCTTCCAGGGCAACAGTTACCAGAAGCGAATTGAAAGATTGACGGTGCGGCGTTCGTAACAACGAGATCTCGCTGCTGGGTGCACAGGGCATGAAATGGGAGGCGCGAAGGGCCCTTTCGCGAAATTACTTCGCCTCCAGGTCTTTTCGAGCCAAACGGTGCGCAATGAGCTCGCTGAGCCTGCTCAGTAACTCCTCGATCCGAACAGGTTTGACGACTGCGG
The DNA here is from genome assembly GCA_036001865.1 of Terriglobales bacterium. GTDB lineage: Bacteria > Acidobacteriota > Terriglobia > Terriglobales > Acidobacteriaceae > DASYTX01. The sequence continues at coordinate 61 of DASYTX010000146.1, read as the reverse complement.
CATGCGCCCCAGCCTCGCGCCATTGTTGTCCCTGAATGGGCAGGGCAGTGAGAATCACAAC
>DASYTX010000145.1:0-2164 GCA_036001865.1 Terriglobales bacterium | reverse complement strand
GGCGAGGACCGGGCTCAGCAACAAGGGCAGCGCGATTTTTTGACTAAGGACCGTCCAGATCAGTCCGTCGCTGCCAATGGCCACCAGGCCCCCGCCGACAAGCGCGCCGGCCAGGGCGTGGGTTGTGGAGACCGGCAGCCCTGTGCGCGACGCCACAAGCACCCAGGCGATCGCGCCGATGAGGACCGCGCCCGCCAGTGCCGGCGGCGTGGCGACGCCGGGCTGGAGCAGGCCGGAACTAAACGTATTCAGCATCGCGCCGGCCACGACACCGGATGCCGCAGCGCCGACGGTGGTCCAGATTGCTCCCCAAATGATGGCGGTGCGATAGTTGGTGACGCCGCTGCCGACGAGCGTGGCGATCGCCTTGGAGACATCGTTGGTGCCGTTGGCATACGCCAAAGCCAGCACCAGGAGCAGAATAAACAGTGAGTATTCCATTGCGTACCTTACGTTCTCTAACGGCCGTCTCTTAACCAACGTCATTGCGAGGAGCGAGACCCCTCGCCGTCATTGCGAGGCTGATGAAGTCAGCCGAAGCAATCTCATCGGTTCGGGGCAAGCTCCGCAATCTCAGGCTTGATCGTGAGATTGCCACGCTCCCTTCGGTCGCTCGCAATGACAGCATCATGAAGAGATCGCGCCGCCGCAGGAGGACCCCGCGCCGGCGGTGCAGCCATAACAATGCAGCCCGGTGACGACCTGGCGACGGGCCAGCAGGGCGAGATCGAACTCGTGGATGGTCTGCGGCAACGCGCTGCCCACCGGCAGGTCCAGCATCTGGTTGAAGTCGCAGTCGTAGAGGCGGCCGTCCCAGCTCACGCTGATCAGGTTCCGGCACATGAGACCATCCACCGCGGCAGGATTGAAGCTCGTCACCAGCAGGTCCATGTACCGCTCGTACTGGCTGGAGCGATGCAAGTCCCCCAGGAACCGGCTGATGGGCATGTTGGTGATCATGTAGAGCCGGTTGAAGGAGATGCCGAAGCGCTTGGCCAGCTCGTCCCTGTAATCGGCTTCCAGTTCGGCCTGCGGTGGCGGGAGCTTGGGCCCGAGCGGGTTATACACCAGGTTCAGGACCAGCCCGGTCCCTTCCCTGCCATAGCCCAGGGCGTTGAGCGCCTGCAGCGCGGCGATGCTGCGATCGAAGACGCCCTTGCCGCGCTGCTGATCCACGTTTTCTTTGAGATAGCACGGGAGCGAGGCGATGACCTCGACCTGGTGCTCGGCCAGAAACCGCGGGAGATGTTCCTTGCCGCGCACGAAGAAGACGGTCAGGTTGCACCGGTCCATCACGTGCCGGCCCATCGCCCGGCACTGTTCCACCAGGTATTCAAAGTGCGGGTTCATCTCCGGCGCGCCGCCGGTGATGTCCACCGTGCGCAGCTCCGGATAGCGCCGCACGACATTCAGTACAGCCTCCGCCGTCTCCCGCGTCATGATCTCGGTGCGTGTGGGCCCCGCGTCCACATGGCAGTGGGTGCAGGTCTGGTTGCAGAGCTTGCCGACATTGACTTGAATGGTGTCGATGCGCAGCGCCCGGAGCGTCGCGTGCCCGTATTCGGCGAGCGTCGCGTCGAACGAGCGCAGGACTTTGTCGGTTTTCTTTTCCGGCTTGAGGAGAATGGTCACGGTGGCCATGTCAGCAGCAGCTTGCGCCGGGCTCGCAGGAGACCGCCTCGCCCGAGACCGCTTCGCCCGCGCGGTTGATGATCGTGAAGTGCCGGCTGTACGGGCCGGACTCCAGCACGTCCAGCGTCTTCGAACAAATTTCCAACGGGACGCCCCGCTGATAGACGTGATGGTCGTCGTCCACCGCTTCCACGAATGGGCCGGTGAAGAGGGCAAAGTGGCCTTTCCAGACGCAGGGCGCCTGGGCGGGCAGGACCGAGACCAGACGCTGATCGGTCGCCGCAAGCGCGATCGGCTCGTACGACAGGAGAAAGAGCCGCTCGAACGGCGGCGTCTTCAGTAGCTGCGCCGTGCGGGCCGACACTGGCTCTGGCACCCCGCGATGGTAGGTTTGCCCCAGTTCATCCACTGCCCGGCTGAACGGACCCACCAGTGTCACGTACCCGCCTCCAGCGGATTCCGCCGCGTCCGGCAGCTTGTAGCCGGTCAGCGTCAGGGAGAAGAAATGGATGCCGTCGATGACACTCCACGG
>DASYTX010000144.1:0-10547 GCA_036001865.1 Terriglobales bacterium | reverse complement strand
CCAAACCGCGGCGGCGTGGCTCGACCAGCACCGCACCATTGCGGATGGCCCTTACAACGTCAAGCGTTAAAGGTATAGAGGCCAGAGTTCTGGCATGAAGGGAGCGGGCTTGGTTATCCGGCGAGCCGGTCGTCGCGCAGGGCCTCGCGGAGGGCGTCATCCAGCGCTCCGGACAACAGGTGGGCGCGCTGGTTGTACTCGCTGGCCACCACGTCGTACTTGCGTTTCAGAATGTGGTACTCGTCGGCGATGTTCAACGCGGCCAGCACCGCAAGGCGCAGCGAATCCACGGTGGCGGTCTGCTCGCCCACAGCTCGCATCTTGATATCGACGTATTCCGCCAGCTTGAAGATGTAATCGGGGTCGGAGCCGCGTAGGTTGTAGGACTGGTCGTAGATCTCCACCCGGACGCTGTTGCCGTTGGGGCGGGCCGCGGTTGCAGTTTCAGGCATCGCTGGGTTCTCCTAGCGGCGATTATGCGCCGCTTTCCCCCGCGGTCAATGCGTCAATCTGCTTGAGCATCTTTTCTACTCTGGTACGTACCTCTTCGCGGTCGCGGCGGAGGGTCACCACTTCCTGGCGCAAAGTTTCGAACTGCTCGGCGCGGTCCTCAAGCTGCTGGCGCAGACGCGCTGTGGTGCGCTCCGCCGCCGCCTTGGCCTCCCGCGCGGTCTTTAGCTGCTCGATGGTGCGGTAGATCTTTTCTTCCAGGGCGTGAAAATCGTCGGCATCAATCTGCTGCGCCAACGGTTCAATCGCGTGTGCGGACATGCTTGCAGGTCTCGTTTCTCAGGATTGGGGTGTTCGCGACGCCAGTATATCCCGGACGTGCGATAGGAAATCCACATGCGCGGTGTCAAAGGAGATTCACCCAAATCAGATTCGCCACACAAATACAGAGGCACAAACCGACGCAACTCCGAGAAGGAAAATTCACAATCAAGAAATAACCGCCAGATTAGCTATCACAGCCGCGGGTCGAGGCAGTCAATTCCTCATCAGGTCCCACACTCTCCAGAACTCCGCCATTTCGGAAGGCGTGCCCAGCGAAACCCGCAGGTAGGTATTCAGAGGAGGGAAAGGCCGTCCTACCAGGATCCGGTGGTGCTCGAAATGTTGAATCACCTCGCGGATATCGCGGCTCGTATCGAGCATTATGAAATTAGCGTACGAGGGTATGGTCTTGAGTCTTCTCGCTGCCGCTTGGCTCAGAAAACTGGCGCGGTCCCGGGCATTGCGGCTGATCGCGGCGGCCAGCGCCGGTGCATTTTCCAGCGCAACCCCCGCACAGTGCGCCGCCACCGTGTTCACGTTGTCGAAGGTCCGACGGGACGCGAGCTGCGCGACGGTCTCGGGCGTTCCCACGGCATAGCCCAGGCGCAACCCGGCCAGGCCATACACCTTGGAGAACGTCCGGCACACGATCACGCGCTCCGATTGCGACGCCCGGCCCAGCACCGAGCGATACTCCGTGGCCCCGTCGGCGAAGTGGTGGTACGCCTCGTCCACTAGCACGGTAACGGGCTCGCGGAAATGCGATAGGAAGTTGTCGATCTCGCGCGCCGGCGTCAGACTCCCGGTCGGATTATTGGGGTTGCAGATGTAAATCAGTCCAGTATTGCCATCAATCTTCGCCAGCATGGCCGTTAGGTCGTGCGCGAAGTCGGAGCGCAGCGGGACTTTCACGACCTCGGCCCCGCGCATAGTCGCGTACTCACCAAGTGCCTCGAACGTAGGCGAGGCCACGATCAGTTTCCTGTCCGGCCCGGTGAAGGCCTCTGCGGCCATACGAAGGATGTCAGTCGAGCCGCAACCCACTACGAGTTGTTTCACGGAGACGTTTTGGAACTCAGCCAGGCGGGTGAGGAACTGTTCTTGAGCGCGATCTGGATAGCGATGAGCCTTGGCGAGCGACCCGCGCATAGCTGCCATGACCTCGGGGAAGGGGCCATAGGCGTTCTCGTTAGAGTGCAACAGGATGGGCCCGCCGGGCTGCCCCACCCGGCGCGGCTCACCGAAGGCAAGCGAAGGCCACGAGATGGCGGCGCTAGCGGCCGCCGCTGCGGCAAGAAAATCTCTACGCGAGGCGGACATCCCGCCACCCCATCTTTCCCGCTATTATTTCAAATACTCTGCGTTACTCGGCGTACTCGGCGGTGAAAATCACGCCCGCAACTTTCCGCCCAGAGTCTCCAGCGCCTTGATGATCTGCCCCGACCATAGCGCTACTTCGTCGTCACGTAGCGTGCGCTCGGCGGACTGGAACGTGGCCCGCAGCAACACCGAGTACTTGCCGGCGGGAATAGTGCCGCCGCGGAAGATTTCCACCGGCTGGAAGCGACGCAGCTCGGGCAGGCTCAGTGCCTCGACCGCCGCACGAATGCGCTCAAAATTGACGCTGTTATCGAATAGAAACGAGAAGTCTCGGTCCACCGCCGGGTAGCGCGGGATGCGCTCGTAGCGGATGGCGCGCAGCCCCTGCCGATATAGCCGGTCAAGATAGAGCTCGGCGATGTAAACTTCCTGGCGCAACTTGCGGCCGGCCGCGACTTCGGGGTGCAACTGGCCCAGGCGCGCGACTGTCGACCCGTCCATCACCGCGCGTGCCGAGCGGCCCGGGTGGTAGAGGTCGGCGCTTTGCGCGTCGAAGTAAAGTGACCGGTGCTCAAGCTTCTCCAGCAGCACCTCGACATCTCCCTTCAAGTCGAAGAAAGAATAAGGGCGTGCCTGAATTTGAACGTTGTGCGGCGCGACGCTACCAGTGGCCCCGACACAGATCTGCTTGCGTTCCTCGACGCGGCTTCCAGCGAGCTCGAAGACGTTTCCCGACTCGAACAGCCGCAGATCGCTGACCCCGCGGTTCAAGTTCCAGGCCAACATTTCCAGCATTCCCGGCACCAGCGAGGTGCGCATGACCGTCGCTTCTTCGCTCAGGGGATTTTCAATCTCCACCGGGGCGGCGGAGGCAAACTGCCGCGCCTCGGCCTCGGAAATGAACGTTACAGAGATGGCTTCGTTGTAGCCGAGCGCCAGCAGGGCAGAGCGCAGCGCAGCGTCCTTGTGGGCATCGGGAGCCTCGACCACCGAGCCCCTGAAGGCTGGTAGGGTATTAGGAAAGCGGTTGTAGCCATAAATGCGCGCAACCTCTTCGACCAGGTCAATCTCCCGCTCGACATCCAGCCGCCAGGAGGGAATCTCTACCATGAAGTCGGCTACCTCTTCGGCAACCGCTGCGCGCGTCCCGCCGCTGCCCGTGGGCATGGCTGGAACGGCCACCGCGGACGCGCGACCCGCGGTTACGGTGAAGCCCAGCCGGCGAAGGATGCGCGCGATCTCCTGTTCGGGTATCTTCTGGCCGAGGATGCGCTCCACCTCCGTTCGGCTGAGCTGGATGGCTGGGCGCTCCAGCCGGCGGCCAATGGCGTCAATGATGCCGCCTTCCAATTGGCCACCGGCCCACTCCAGGATTAACTGGGCGACGCGGCGGCAGGCCAACGGCGTGGCGTTGAAGTCAGCGCCGCGCTCAAAGCGATGCGAGGCGTCGGTGTGCATTCCGTGGCGCCGTGACATCAGCCGGATGGTTCCGGGATCGAACCAAGCCGATTCGATCAGCACATTGCGCGTCTTCTCCGTGATCATGGTCTCCCAGCCGCCCATCACGCCGGCCAAGGCGACAGTACGGTTGGCATCAGCAATGACCAGGTCGTCGGCTATCAGCTTGCGCTCCACACCATCCAGCGTACGCAGCGTCTCCCCCGGCCGCGCCCGTCGCACGATGATCTTGCCTCCTTGAAGCAGGTCGAGATCGAAGGCATGGGTGGGATGGCCCATTTCCAACAGGTTGTTATTCGTGGCGTCGGCGGCGTTGCTGATGGGCCGCGCATCCAGGCTCTCAAGCAGGCGCTGCACGTGCGCCGGCGACGGCCGGATGGTGACGCCGCGTATGATCTGCGCCGTATAGCGGGCGCACAGCTCAGCCTCGGCGATTTCGATTTTGAACTTCGCTTCGCCTTTGACTGGCGGCAGCTTCGCCTCCAGCGGCCGCAGGTCAATGTCGTAAATGGCCGAGACCTCGCGCGCCACGCCGTAGTGGTTCATAGCGTCGACGCGGTTGGTGGTGATGTCCATCTCGAAGATGGCATGGTCACCCTCGTCGGTAACGGACTCTACCGCGAGGCCGGCCATGGTCAGGTCGGCGGCAAGCTGGCGCGTGTCAACTTTGTAGTCAACAAACTCGCGCAGCCATTTGGGGGAGATCTTCATAACCACTCAACCGTCGAGATCGCCGGAGAATCCAGGGGTTTAGGCCATTTCTTCTCGGCGTCCTCTGCGCACTCGGCGGTAAAACCAACTACGCAAACTGCTCTAGGAACCGCACATCTCCCTGGAAGAACAACTGAATGTCATCCACGCCGTACTTCATGAGCGCGATGCGCTCCACGCCCATGCCGAAGGCGAAGCCCGATACTTTCTTCGGGTCGTAGCCATTCTCGCGTACGAACTGGAACACCGCCGGATCCACCATGCCGCAACCCAGCAGTTCGATCCAGCCGCTCATCTTGCAAATCCGGCAACCGGCGCCGCCGCAAAAAATGCAACTGATGGCCACCTCCGCGCTCGGCTCGGTGAAAGGGAAGAACGACGGTTGGAACCGCGTGCGCACGCTGGAGCCAAAGAACGCCTTCATGGCGTGGTCGAGCGTTCCTTTGAGGTCGCATAGGGTAATGTCGGTGTCGACCGCCAGCCCCTCGATCTGGTGGAAGACGGGTGAGTGCGTGGCGTCGGGCGCATCGTGCCGATGCACCTTGCCCGGGATCACTAGTCGGACGGGTGGCGCCAGCTTCTCCATCGCGCGGATCTGCACCGGCGAAGTATGGGTACGCAGCAGCAGACGGTCGCGCAGCGGCTTCGACTGCTGGCCCGCTATGAAGATAGTGTCCTGAGTATCGCGTGCCGGATGGTTGGGCGGAAAGTTCAGCGCCTCGAAGTTGTAGTAGTCGGTCTCGACCTCCGGTCCCTCTTCCACGGAATAGCCCATCGCCTTGAACACTCCGACCATCTCGTTCATGGTGCGGATGACCGGATGCTCCGCGCCCAGCGGCCGGCGGATGCCAGGCAGGGTGACGTCCACGCGGTCGGCTTCCAGGCGCGCTTCGCCGCCGCCCGCGAGCCGCTGGCGCGTGCTCTCGACCGTCTCCTCAACCGTAGCCTTCAATTCATTGACGCGGCGACCAACCTCGCGCTTGGCCTCGCCCGGTGCCGACTTCAGCCAAAGGTCGTTGATCTGCGTCAGGATGCCATTTTTGCGCGCTAGCCAACGATCCCGGAACGTCTTCCACTCGGACTCGGACTTCACCGCGGCTGCTTCCGATTCGAGCGCCGACATTAGACCGGCGACTGCTCTGTCCAGCGCCGCCGGCGAATAATCCTCGAGTTTCGGGACGGTGTACGTGATCATGTCGGATCGCGCTGCCAGGCCTGAGCAAGTACAGCGCGACTCGCCGATGGCCAAATGCCAATGGCTAACAGCAGCCTCTTACGCCGCGCTCAATGCGCTCTTTGCCTGGTCAGCCAGCTTGGAGAACGCCTGGGGATCTTTCACCGCGATATCGGCCAGGATCTTGCGGTCCAGCTCCACCCCGCTCTTCTTCAGGCCGTTGATGAACTGGCTATAGGTCATGCCGTGTTGGCGCGCGGCCGCGCCGATGCGCACGATCCACAAACTACGGAACTGGCGCTTCTTCAGCCGGCGGCCGACGTAGGCGAACTTCATCGCCCGTTCCACCGACTCCTTGGCCGCGCGGTACAGCTTGGATTTGGTCAGGAAGTAGCCGCTGGCCCGGTCGAGGATCTTCTTGCGCCGGGCGCGGCGCTTGGTGCCGCGTTTGACTCGTGGCATGCGATGCTCCTTTTACCTTCTTCAGTGCGGCTGGAGGCAAGAGCTAAGCTGGCCTCTTCGCTCGCTGTGCGCAGTCGCCTGGCAACCGCGGCTAATACGGCAGCATGCGCTTGATCCGGGGCGCGTCGGCCGGATCGACCATGGTGGCCATGTCCAACTGGCGCTTGCGCTTCGCGGCCTTGGACGTCAGGATGTGGCGCGCGAAGGCGTGCCCGCGCTTGAGCTTGCCACCGGCGGTCTTCTTGAAGCGCTTCGATGCGCCCTTATGCGTCTTCAACTTCGGCATTTTGCTAAGACTCCAGTCTTGTTGCCAGTTTCCAACTGGCACAACCTTCGCTGCCAACTTTTCATGCTGACCGCTGGCAACTGACCACGAGCTACTGCTTTTTCGGCGCAAGTATGGCGTGCAGAGTGTTGCCTTCCATGCGCGGACGGAACTCCACTATGCCCTTGTCGCCGATGTCCTTGATCAAGCGGTCCAGGATATTGCGCCCCAGGTTGGTGTGCGTCATCTCCCGCCCGCGGAAGAAGACCGTTGCCTTCACTTTGTCGCCTTCTTCGAGGAAGCGCAGCACGTGGTTCTTCTTAAACTCATAGTCGTGCTCGTCCACGTTGATGCGGAACTTCACTTCCTTGATGACAATTTGCTTCTGGTGCTTTCTCGCTGCCCTTTCCTTCTTTTCCTGCTCGTAGAGATACTTCCCGTAATCCATGATGCGACACACTGGAGGCTGTGCCGTGGGGGAGATCTCTACAAGGTCAAGGTTTTTTTCCCGAGCCAGCTTGACCGCTTCATAGGGTGGCATGATGCCGAGCTGGCCGCCTTCCGCGTCGATGACGCGCACTTCACGTGCGCGGATGCGCTCGTTGGTGCGAATAAACCGCTTGTCGATACTGTCCTCCGGTCAGGAAAAGGTGGGCTGAAAGGTGGGAATTATATCACGCGCGCCGAGGGCTCTCCGGAGCCGCACGGCGGTTGCGCTTGCCCACGGTACACAGTCGCGTCAACTCCGTCCGCGGTGACCCCAACAATCTCTGCTTCGACGAGCTGGTTGGGGGCGTGGCGTCCGCGTAAGCGGACCTTCAAATAGTTGTCGCTGATCGCCGCCGTGCACTGGCCGTCATACTCGCTCAGCGTGATGGCGGAAAGCGTGCGGCCCACGAACGCCCGCCGAAACTCGAAGTTCTTTTCCCGTCCCAGCTCGCGCAGGATGCGGTTGCGCTCCCGCCTGACCTCCATCGGCACTTGGTTAGGCATGCTGGCCGCCGGAGTGCCTGGGCGCTCCGAGTAGGTGAACACGTGGAGGTAGGTGAAGGGCAGGGCAGCAATGAAGGCGCGGTTTTCCTCGAACTCGCTGTCGCTCTCGCCGGGGAATCCGGCCATGACGTCGGCGCCGATAGCGCCGTCAGGCATAACGGCACGGACCTTTCGGATGCGCTCAGCGTAATGCCACGGCCGGTACCTGCGGTGCATACGCCGCAGGATGCGGTCACAGCCACTCTGCAGCGGCACGTGCGCGTGCTTGGCCATGCGTGGCGAGCCGGCCACCAACTCGATCAGCTCATCCGTCCAGTCCATCGGCTCAATCGAGCTCAGCCGCAAACGCTCTACGTCGGTATGTTCCAGGATGGCGCGCGCCAGATTTTCGAAGCGGACCTGCGGGTTGAAGTCGCGTCCCCAGCGGCCCAGGTTGATGCCCGAGATCACCACCTCGCGATAGCCGGCCGCGACCAGTGCGTTCATCTCGTTCAACACTTCCGGCAGCTTCAACGAACGGCTCTGCCCGCGCACAAAGGGGATGATGCAGAACGAGCAACGGTTGTCGCATCCGTCCTGCACCTTCAGATTGGGACGAGTTTTGTCATGCGCGCTGCCATCAAACACCGGTGCAGCCATCAATTCTGTGTGCGCGAAGATGTCGCCGATATGGAGTTCAGCCGATCGCAGTTGCGCCAGCGGCACGAAGGCGCGGTTATCCGCCGCGAGTTTCGGCGCAAGCGGCGCGACGATTTCTGCCACTTGGTGCTTGTGCGAGTTGCCCACGACCCAGGCCACGCCGGGAAGGGAAGCCAACTCCTGCGGGGCTCGCTGCGCGTAGCAGCCGGTCACGAGGATCTTGCACCTGGGATTCTCGCGGTGGATGCGACGGATGGCGGCGCGGGCGTCGCGGTCAGCTTCGGCAGTGACTGTGCAGGTGTTTAGGACAACGACTTCGGCGTGGCGAGCCGCTTCCACTCGGCCCATGCCACGCTCTAGCAATTGGCGTTCCATGGCGGCCCCGTCCGCCTGGGTAGCGCGACAGCCGAAGTTCTGAATGAAGAAACTCGACACAGTGGTATTATAGCGTCGCGATGTGAGGCTCTCCGTAGAGCCGCAAGTGCACAAACCGCTGGCAGCATTTCACAATTCAGGTTTGCAGGCGCAGGTTTTGCCTGGACGAACCGTAGGGAGGCTTATGAAGCGCCGTATCCTGCTCGTCGATGACGAACTTGCAATCCTGCTTACCCTGCGCGCCATCTTGGAGATGAACGGATTTGAAGTAGAAACCGCCGCGTCCGCCCAAGAGGCGGTGGAGAAGCTGCGAAACGGCGGGCACTTCCACATGGTGATCACCGACCTGAAGATGGAGAGCGATACTTCCGGCTACGACGTCATTCGCACCGCCAAGGAAAGTCCCGACCAGCCGGCAGTGGCAGTTCTGACGGCCTATCCCAGTCTCGGGGGCAATTGGAAGACGCAGGGCGCCGATTCCATGCTGGTCAAGCCCATGAACACCGAGGATCTGCTGCGCCAGATTGAGGTGCTGCTCATCCAGCACGAGGACAACAAGCAGAAATCGCAGCGGGCGGCGGCCAGAGTTTCCGCTTTGCAAGCCCGCAACAAATCCCGACGCGCTAGCTAGCGGTGGCGTGGGTTCCAGAAGAGGCCGACACGGCCTCCTCTTTTGTGGATTTTTCGTTGCGCTCCCCAGCTAACCGGGAACAACGAGCGCAGCCAGACACACCAATGCGCTCCTACGCTTGCAGGCCGGTAATAGTTACTGGTTGCTAGTCAAGCGGTGGCCGCTGTAGCGCGCCGTTGCTGAAAGCACTCGCGGCAGAAGACCGGACGCCCCTGGGTTGGCTTGAACGGGACGGTGGTGTCCTTGCCGCACTGCGAACAGGTAGTGCGCGTTTCCACTTTCGCGTAGCCCGTCCCCGAGTGGCCCAGGACGCTGGCGCGCTTGCCCTTGCAGGGCTTGCAGCGCTTAGGCTCGTTCCTAAATTGCTTGTCGTGGAAAAAGAGCTGTTCCCCGGCAGTGAAGACGAAGTCCGATCCGCAGTCGACGCACTTCAGGATTTTGTCTTGGTATTCCATCGAAGAACCCTTCCCCCCTTCCCTGCACGGTCCCCTCCCGCGCCGGCGGCAGTACCGCCAAGCCCGTACAGGACACTACCTTCCCAACAGCGGGTTCGGCCCCCCAAGCGGGATGCGCGTGGGTTACTTCTTGACCACAAACTCTGGGCGACTGCGGATGCCGAGCTGCCTTGCAGGCTACACTGCCCCATAACAGCATGGGCCGCCTCTCGCCGGCGGCCCACTGATAAATTAGTCCTGCTCCTTGCGCGCCTTCTTGCGATTACGCTTGCGCGCCAGAGCTTCCTTCGCGCGTCTCTTTTCACCCGGTTTCATGTAAAAAGAGTGACGCTTGACTTCCTTGATGATGTCTTCCTGCTGCACTTTGCGCTTGAAGCGGCGCAGCGCATTCTCCAGCGATTCACCTTCTTGCACTCTTACTTCTGCCAAAAGCGAAACACCCCCAAACGGCTCCCAGTTGGAAGTGTAAGTTATTGCAGCCTTCGTGGTGCAAGTCAAGTATTCTGTGCAATTTGGAGCGGGTTTTTGACAGTAAAGTTTGAAGTGGAGTTGGCCCATCCTGGCTCATGAATGCCCTGACCGGTGTTTTCGTGGGAGCGCCCGCCTCCGGCGGGCTTTATTGAGCGCTGCGTAAGTAATGTCCGAGCGAGGCGTGCTCCTTGGAACCGGGCGGCGGCCCAGGCCCGCAGGGCCGGCAGAGACTAGCCCGGGACGTAAGTCCCGGGAAAGCTGGATCACCAGAGTTGTTCCTCTCTGCCGAAGCGCGTACAAACAAGAAAACAACAAGAAAACAAAACGGGGCTCACGATAAGGGGACATTTTTCCGCGGCCCTCAATAGCCCCGAAACGGCAAGCATTTGTGAGACGACGATGCACCTTAAAAGATGAACTTTAAGGCGAATTGCACCTGCCGCGGTGCATAGGCGTCGGTTGGCCGTGGGGACGAGCTGGCTTTGAAGTGAGCAGGGAACGACAGTGAGCCGACTGGCGGCGGCAGCGGCACGAACTTCCCGGCAGTATTCAGGAACCCGTCATCGCTGACGATCACCCGGTAGTTGGTGCGGTTGAAGACGTTGAAGGCCTCTATCAGTGCTTCTAGCTTGACTCGGTCCCTTAAGTAAAAGCGCCGCGCCAGGCGCATGTCCGTGGTCGCGTAGTCCGGTCCGTTAAGGCTATTTCGCGGCGCGCCCGGCAGGCGGTCATTGAAGGAGTTTCCGTCGCGATTGGCGTCGCCCACTATCCGCGCGTTGACCGGCCGGCCGCTGCCCGCGGTTACCACCCCTGAGATCC
>DASYTX010000143.1:0-4157 GCA_036001865.1 Terriglobales bacterium | reverse complement strand
GGCCATGTGCTCGAACATGTGCGCCAAGCCGGTCTCGCCCAGGGGATCCTGGGCGGAGCCCGAGTCCACGATGGTAAAGAAAGAAAACACCGGCGCCTCGGGGTGCTCGCAGACCAGCACCGTGAGCCCGTTGGGCAGGGCTTTCACCGTGATGCGCTTTTCGAACGAGGCAATGTCCTGGGCGAAGGCGGGGACTGCCAGCACGAGCACAAGAAGAGCCAGCGATTTTCGCTGCAAGAGGGATTTCATTCGACCTCCGCGTTGCATGAGAGCAGATTCAGGGTAGTGTCTGAAACTAAAGGTTGGACTTGGGCGATGTCAAATGGTGAGAGCTAGAAAAGGGAAATGTGAAAAGGGGACAAGTGAGAACTGGAAAGGACGCTAGCGGCGGGCAAAGCGAATGAACGCGATCACAGACGCGATCAGGAAAATAACCAGAGGAAAAGCGATCAGCGGATTCGTTATTGTTCTGTTTCCTATCGCAATGCCAAATCCGCTGGCGCGCTGCTGCGAAACGAATGTGGCGTATGCAACCGCCGCGACAACAGCAGGACCGCCAGCGCGACCACCGACGCTACTCCAATCAGCGCGCTCTTCAGGACAATCCACAACCAGCGCATGCTGGTACATTGTCTCGCGCTATCCTGCGATCTTTGCGAGGACTTTGCGAACTCTGCGCTAATCTTCTAGATATCGAATACCCCATACGCCCGCGGCGGGTCCTGCTGTTGCAACAGCGACAAGGCAACGTTATGAACTGGGATGCCGCCGGTCGTCTGGCCCTGGAGTTGGCCGTGGTGGGCATGGCCGTGGAAGATGAGGTTGACGCCGTGGCGGTCGGCCACCTCGGCCATGCGTGAGCTGCCCAGGTAAGGGAAGATCTCCGGGGGCTCGCCGCGGACGGTGTCCAGCACGGGCGCGTAATGCATGACGACTACGCGCTTGGGCGCTCGCAACTGCGCCAGTGCGCGTTCCAGCTTCAGAGTCTCATCCACCGCGGCCTGCACGAAGGCCTTGACCTCGCGCTCGCCAAAGGAAGTCAGCATGCCGCGGCCGAATCCGCCGAGGAACCCCTTGGTGCCGGCGAAGCCTACGCCGTCGCGCTCGTAGCCGGTGCCATCGAGCACCTTAACGCCCTCTGCGCTCATCATGCGGATGAGTTCGCCCTCTTTGCCGCTCTCGTAATCGTGGTTGCCCAGCACGGCCACCACGGGAACGCGGATTCGCACCAGAGCATTGAGCAGCGACTCCATCTCTTCCGTCTTTCCGTAGTTGGTGAGATCGCCGGCGATGACCAGCAGGTCGGCCTCGTCGCGCACACGAGTCATCTGCTCGCGGATACGGTCGTAGCTCTGCGGGCTGTAGTGCAGATCGGCGGTGGCGGCGATTCTCATTTCTGTGCCGCTGGCGTCAGGCGGCCGTCTTGCCGGGTTCGCAGATGGTGTCCTTGCGGCGGGCGCGCTCTTCCTCGAGCAAATTGGCCATTCCCCACTCTTGCACGTCGATCAAGAACATTTTGTCGTCAATCAAAGACCCGCGGAAACGCGCAGCGCTATCAGGATGCTCGAGCAGGCGCTGGAAGCGCCGCAGCAGCTCGTCCCACACCGCGCGCGGGACGTGTCCACCGGCGCTGGGATAGATATAGTGAAACAACACCATGGTCCAGAGCAGCAGTTGCCAATGCTCCCCCACCAATTCCAGCATGCGGTTCCAATCGAAGCGGTGATGGGTGCGGTAGAGCACGTGGGCGATATCAGCGCCGTCGAAACGTTCGCGAAAGCTTACGAATAGCTTGGACGCCACCAGTTCCTCCGCGGCCAGCACCCGCGTGGACACCCCCACCACGTCCGCAGGAACCCCGCGAGCGATCCAGGAATCATCCACGGTGATGACCCCGTTGCTCATGCCGGTGATCATGTCAACGAAGAATCCATTGCGCCACGCCTTGGCCAGCCAAAAGGGATCAGTGACCTCGACCTCGAACCCGTCCTCCTTCAAGTGACACAGCGCCGCGTTGACGTGCCGAGCAGGCAGGAACAAGTCCAGGTCCTTGGTGTCGCGCCAGATGCCGGTGTGCTTCTGCAAGGCAAAGGCCCCAGAAACAACGTAAGGCACGCCGCGTTGATTGAGCAGCGTCAGGACCTCGCGGAAGAGGTCTCGTTGTTCCGCTGGGAAGTCCGGCGGAATGGAGCTGCTGACCGGTAGCGGTTTTTGAGCCTGTTCCGGCACAGAAGCTTGGATGATGGCGATAACTGCCCAAGTTGTGGTGAGTTGCGAAAAACGTCCCCGTCCTTCCGTGCGGCGAGGGGTGCCGCAGGAAGCCTTCCAGGAGCTAGAATAACGGGCAAGACAGGAGGTCGGCGGGATGCCCGAGGTCTCGGGCCGCGCCGGAGCCTGGATCGCCCCAAGCGCGTTTCAAGGTTGGGTACGGCAGCAGACCATTGGCAAGGAGCAGGCATTGTCCCGCACCGTTTCCGAAGTTGAAATCCAAGGCAAGCGGCTGAAGCTGTCAAACCTCGACAAGGTGTTGTATCCCGAGGCCGGCTTCACCAAGGCGCAGGTAATCGACTATTACGTGCGCATAGCCCCGGCCATGCTGCGCCACCTGCGGGGCCGGCCGCTGACCATGAAACGCTACCCGGAAGGGGTCGGCGGCTTCTTCTTCTACGAGAAGAATTGTCCTACGCACCGGCCAGCTTGGGTCAAGACGGCGCCCATCTGGAGTGAGGGCAACCAGCGCTGGATGCAGTACTGCCTGATCGAGGACCTGCCCACGCTGGTGTGGGCCGCCAACCTGGCCGACCTGGAACTACACACCTCGCTCTCGTTGGCCAGGAACATCGGACGCCCCACGGTGATGGTTTTCGACCTCGACCCGGGTGCGCCCGCCAACATTCTGGAGTGCACACGCGTAGCTCTGTGGCTGCGCGCTATCCTGGACAATTTCGGACTTGAAGCCTATGCCAAGACCTCAGGCTCCAAAGGGCTGCAGCTCTATGTTCCGCTGAATAGCCGCGTGACCTATGGAGAAACCAAGCCCTTTGCCCACGGGCTGGCCAAGCTGCTGGAGGTGCAGCATCCCGAACTGGTGGTCTCCGATATGAAGAAGTCGCTGCGAGTGGGCAAGGTGTTCGTCGATTGGAGCCAGAACGACCAGCACAAGACCACCATATGCGTTTATTCGTTGCGCGCTCGGGAGCGGCCGACAGTCTCGACCCCGGTCACCTGGGAGGAAGTGGAACGCGCCCACCGTCAACAAGATCCTGGGCTGCTGGCGTTCGAGGCCGAACAGGTCATCGAACGCTACCAGAAGATGGGCGACCTGTTCGGGCCCGTCCTGACCACTAAGCAGAGACTGCCGCCCGTGGACGCCATACGCACGCTGAGGGAGGAAGCGGAAGGTGGCCGGGCAAGGGTGGCAATGCCGTCACGTCGGAAAGCCGCCGCCGGAACCAAGCCCGTGCGCCGACCCAGGACCGGCACCTGATTGTTCTGTAGAGAAATAACAGGCTACGTCTCTACATCACCGGTTTCTGTTCCGCCCGAGAGCTTTACGCAGAACAATTACAATACGCGCCCATGGCCCGCCTCTACGCAGGCACATCGGGTTGGGCATATCCCAGTTGGAAGCCAGATTTCTATCCCGCCAAGTTGCCCTCGAAGAAGTTGCTTGAGCACTATGCCACGCGGCTGAATACGGTGGAGGTGAACTACAGCTTCCGCCGGCTGGTAGCGCCAAAGACGCAGGCGGAATGGATTGCGGGCACCCCTGCCGATTTCCGCTTCGCAGTCAAGGCCAACCAGCGGATCACTCACGTTACCCGCCTGCGCGACACCGGCGACTCCCTGCGGGCCTTCCTGTCTTCGCTCCAGCCGCTGCATGAATCGGGCAAGCTGGGACCAATCCTGTTTCAGCTTCCTCCCTTTCTCAGACGTGACACCGAGCTGCTGGCAAGCTTCCTGACCGCGTTGCCGCGGTCGCTCCGCTGCAGCTTTGAGTTCCGGCACGAATCGTGGTTTACGGACGAGGTGTTTGGCCTGCTGCGCGCCCATAACGTGGCCCTATGCGTGGCCGAGAGCGAGAAACTGGTGGTCCCCGAAGTAGCTACCGCCGACTTCGTCTATTACCGGCTCCGGCAGCCCCAGTATTCCGAGGA
>DASYTX010000142.1:0-5303 GCA_036001865.1 Terriglobales bacterium | reverse complement strand
CGCGCATCCCCGATGCGGCGGGTCACGCGCTCCCGGTCCAGCCACTCCAGCAAGGGGATGGCGTACTTGCGGGAAACGCCGGTAAGGTCCTTGAACTGGCCAACATCGATGCGGGGTGATTTCGCCCTGTGAGCAGCGATCGTTCGTCGGAGTTGGTCCAAGGCGTCGCGGTGGAAGACGAGGTCGTCGGAGATTTTGACCAGGACCTTGTCCCGCAGCAGCAAGGTGACGATTTTCTGGGCGCGGGCGGTGTCCACTGGAAGGCCGGCGAGGACTTCCTTGAGCGCAGGGACTTTCAGACCGGCGGTGGAAAAGGCCCGCTCGATAATTTTCTTGGCCTCGGCTTCCTCGTCTTTCATCACGACGCCGCGGCCAGCGGCGTGGACCAGCTCACCGGAGAGCTGAAGGTTTTTTCCCGCGACCAAAGACTGCAGCACACCCGCGAACACTTGAGGAGTGGCGGAGATGCTTTCGCGCAGCTCCTCTTTGCCGATGCCGGGGACGAGTGGATTGCTGCGGTGGAAGGCGTCGACGGCGGCAAGCGCCTGAACCTTGGCAGCGTCGAATGCTGCCGCTGAGATCATGGTGTTGCCCAGGAGTACAAGTTGTCTCTGAGACGCAAGGGCGTGGGCCGCGGCATCGATTTCGGTGGGGCGCCATCCGCTTTCAGCGACGGCCTGGGCCGTGGTCAGCCCGGTACGGCCGCGTCGGGTCACGCGTGCGGCCAATACCTCCTGCAGGCTTCTGGCCTGCACGGCCCGCAGGAAAGAGACGGTCTCAGCTTTGGCGGGCTTGCCGACTGGAATGGTGTCGAGCACCACGCCGCCGCCTATGGTTACCACGGGCGAGAACTGGCGGATGATGAAATGATCGCCTGGCAGGAGCAGCGTCGGATCTTGCAGGCGAAGCTGGGCGAGGGCAGCGCTGCCTGGGTCTACTTTCTTGCCCTCGTGGAGGATGACTTCGGCAACGGTCTCGAAAGTGTAGGCGTGCAGGTGAACGCGGGCACGGTCGCGCAGGGGCTTGGCATCCGCTAGCAGGGAAAGGTTGACGTCAAGGCGCCTGGCCGGCTGAAAAGTTTCGGGTACGGCCAGCACCATGCCCCGCGTGAGTTCGTGTTTATCCATGCCAGCGAGGTTGAGCGCGGTGCGCTGGCCGGCGATGGCTTCCACGGCGGGACGGCCGTGTACCTGCACGTTGCGCACGCGTGCGCGCCGTGTCAGCGGAAAAACTTCCACCTCCTCTTCCTTCCTAACCGTCCCCGAAATCAACGTACCCGTGACCACGGTGCCGAAGCCCTTCATGGTGAAGACGCGGTCAATGGGCAAGCGGAAGAGTGAAGTCGAGCTTTTCGCCGGGATCTCGGCGGCAGCGCGCGCCAGTTCACGCTTGAGGTCGTCGATTCCCTGGCCGGTAAGCGAACTCACGGGAATGATGGGAGCGCGGCTGGGGTCGAGGAAAGAGCTGCGCAGGAACTCTTCCACCTCGAGGCGGACGACGTCGAGAGTTTCGCGGTCCACCAGATCGGCCTTGGTGAGCACGGTAATGCCGCGCGGGATATTGAGCAGGCGGCAGATTTCAAAGTGTTCGCGGGTTTGGGGCTTGATGGATTCGTCGGCGGCGATGACCAGCAAGACAAGATCAATGCCGCCCACGCCGGCCAGCATGTTGCGCACGAAGCGCTCGTGGCCGGGAACGTCAATAAAGCCGAGACGCAGCAGGCCGCCGTTGGGGCCGGAAAGCTCGAGGTGGGCGAAGCCGATATCGATGGTGATGCCGCGGCGCTTTTCTTCCTCGAGGCGGTCGGCGTCAATGCCGGTGAGGGCCTTGACCAGGGCGGTTTTCCCGTGGTCAATGTGGCCGGCGGTACCGACGATGACGGACTTCATTCCACAAGAGGTTAATGCAGAGAGTCCCAACGCGAAAGGCGGTATCTGCACCACCGAGGCACGGAAACATGGAAGGGAAAGGGTGTAGGACAAGTTGGCGGCAGAATGCCGCCGAAACAGCCGGCGGGACGCCGGCGCTACCTTTTTAACCACGGAGGTACGGAGACACGGAGAGGCCCAAAATAGAAAGCCCGGGAGGCCGCAGGTTTTCGGCCTTTCCCAGGCGAGCCCTGACTTTCTATCAGGACAGTACTTAATTGGATGCAGCGGCAGCGCCGGCCGATGTCTTGGCGGCTAGGACGCGATAGCGGTGCCGCCCAGCTCGAGTGCCTCCAGGACCGGCTTGGCGCGTGACCGGCTAACGGGTACGCGCTCGCCGGTGGTCAGCAGCAGCGACACCCGCGATCCGGAGTGGTGCTCCGCCTTGATGACCCGAGCCAGATTGACGACGGCACCGCGGTGGGTACGGATGAACACGCGCGGGTCGAGGCCGACCATGAGATTCTCCAGGGTGCCGCGCACTACGTAGCGGTTCCCGTTTGCGTGGAAGATGACGTAGTTGTGACTGGCTTCCAGCCAGAGGACGTCGGTCTCATCAAGGGCGACAACTTTTCCCGCTGCGCGCAGCACGAGCTTCGCCATAGTGGCTCCGGGAGTCCAAGTGATGTCGAAACCACATGAGACGCGCGACAGGTGAGGTTGCCCGTTAGACGAGCGGAAATAAGAAGGGGAAGCAGGGACTGTTGAAAAAGATGTGGCTTGGCAATAGGGCTGAGGGAAATACCGGCTGCCATCTCCGCCGGTGTGCGAGAATAACGTCCTACCATGACATCATCTGAAAACCAGGACATCACTCCCGAACTTATCCAAGAGCACAACCTAACCCAAGAAGAGTACCAGCGGATTGCGAAGTGGCTGGGACGCCAGCCCACCATCACCGAGTTGGGTATCTTCAGCGTGATGTGGAGCGAGCACTGCTCCTACAAGTCGTCCAAGGTACACCTCAAGCGCCTGCCCACGCGCAGCCGCCGGGTGGTGCAGGGTCCGGGCGAAAACGCCGGGATCGTGGACATCGGCGATGGCTGGGCTTGCGCTTTCAAGATCGAGTCGCACAACCACCCGTCATTCATTGAGCCCTTCCAGGGTGCGGCCACAGGGGTGGGCGGGATCCTGCGCGATATCTTCACCATGGGGGCACGGCCAGTGGCCATCATGGACTCGTTGCGCTTCGGGCCGATTACGAAGCCGGCGCAGAAACACTCCCAGCATGATGACGACGAAGCCATCATGATCCATCACAACCACTCCATCCTGGAAGGGGTGGTGAGCGGGATCGCATCCTATGGCAACTGTTTCGGCGTGCCCAACGTGGGCGGGGAGACGAAGTTCGAGGACTGCTACTCCCTGAACCCGCTGGTCAACGCCTTCGCGTTGGGGCTGGTGCGGCGCGATCAGATCTTCTACGCGCGCGCGGCGGGTGAAGGCAACCCGGTGATCTACGTAGGCGCGAAAACGGGCCGCGACGGCATCCACGGCGCCACCATGGCCAGCGAAGAGTTCAGCGAGGCCTCCGAGCAGAAGCGGCCCAATGTGCAGGTGGGCGATCCATTTCTGGAGAAACTGCTGCTAGAGGCATGCCTGGAGGCCATGCAGACCGGGGCGGTAGTAGGCATTCAGGACATGGGAGCTGCGGGGCTGACGTGCTCGACCTGCGAGATGGGGGCGAGGGGCGGCGTGGGAATTGAGATCGAATTGGACCGCGTGCCCCAGCGCGAGACCGGCATGAGCCCTTACGAGATCATGCTGAGCGAGTCGCAGGAGCGCATGCTGCTGGTGGCGCTGAAGGGCAGGGAAGAGGAGGTCCTGCGTATTTTCGACAAGTGGGGTTTGGACGCAGTGACCGTGGGCCGCGTGACCCACGACGCCAAGCTGCGCGTGCTGGAGCACGGTGAAGTCGTGGCAGAGATCCCCAATGAGGCGCTGACCGATGGCGCGCCGGTCTATCGGCGTCCGCTGGAGCGCTGGGAGCCGCCCGTGCCTCGGGAGAAGCCTGAATCGGTAGGGCTGGGAGAGACGACCGATCTGACTGCCAATTTCAAGCGGCTGCTGGCAGCGCCCAACGTCTGCTCGAAGCGCTGGATCTACGAGCAGTACGACTCCATGGTGCAGACCAACACCGTCCAAGGGCCGGGACGCGAGGCGGGCGTGATCCGGATCAAAGGTACGAATCGGGGGCTGGTGATGGCGCTCGATGGCAACGGCCGCTGGTGCTATCTCGATCCCAAGCTCGGGGCGATGCACGCCGTGGCGGAAGCTGCGCGCAACGTGGCCTGCACCGGAGCGACGCCCGTGGGCGCCACCAATTGCCTGAACTTCGGCAATCCGGAAAAGCCGCACATCATGTGGCAGTTCTCGCAGGTGGTTGACGGCATGACGCGGGCTTGCGAGGAGCTGGAGGTGCCGATCACTGGGGGCAACGTCAGCTTCTATAACGAAACCCTGGGCGAAGGGGTTTATCCGACGCCGGTGGTGGGCGTGGTCGGGGTGCTAGATGACATGGAACGCGCAATCAGCCTTGAATACCACGGACCCGGGCGGAAGCTGGTGTTGCTGCGTGGGTCGGAGGCGGGCGATGCCACCGATGCCGAGGCCGAGTTTGGTTCCTCGGAGTACGCCAAGGAGATCCTAGGAGCGATTTGGGGCTTTCCACCGGCATTAGAGCTGGAAAGAGAAGCGGCGCTGCAGAAGTGCTTGCTGGAAGTGATCGGCGAGGGCTTGCTGGAATCGGCGCACGACTGCTCGGAAGGTGGGCTGGCGGTGGCCCTGGCGGAGTCCGGCTTCGGCAAGGAGGTAGGTTTCCGGGTGGAGCTTGAGTCAGGCGGGCTGCCGGCAGAGTTCGTGATTTTCGGCGAGGATGCCAGCCGGGTGGTGCTTGCCTGCGACGTAAGTAACGTCGAAAGAATCAAACAATTAGCGGTAAAATACGGGCTGAGCGCGGACCTGCTGGGCGAGACGAGATCCGAAAAAATGGAAATCCTGGTTGACGGCCGGGTGGTGGTGTCAGCCGGGGTGTCGGAGCTGAAAGCCGCCTGGGCGAATGCGCTGGAGCGGGCCTTGCACGCGGATACGGCCGAGGAACTGGTGCCATCGGTGCTGGATAGAAGCTGAGAGCAGTGGTCAGTTGAGTTGAAGCAAACCATGCGACAGGTGGACAAATTTCGGGAAGAGTGCGGCGTGGTGGCCATCTACGGCAACCCTGAGGCGGCGAAGCTGGCCTACCTCGGGCTGCACGCGCTGCAGCATCGCGGACAGGAGTCGGCGGGGATCGTGTCTTCGAACGGCGCCAACCTATTGGCGCACAAAGCCATGGGACTGGTGGTGGACATCTTCACCGAGGATGTGCTGGCGCGTCTG
>DASYTX010000141.1:0-3622 GCA_036001865.1 Terriglobales bacterium | reverse complement strand
GCGGGAGCGGTGGTTCTGTAAGGTTGGGAGCGGCGCCTCAAAAGGTAGCCACTCGCTGATGCGCGCGGTGAGCTTGCCCTCGCGGGCCAGCTCTTCATACACCAGGAAGTCCGCCCATTGAGAATTGTCCTGCAGGGAGGTCACGCCCCACTGCGCGGCCTCAGCCAGCGCCAGCTCGATACCGCGGCGGCGCTGCGCCGGCGATGGCGCAGGGACCTTGCCCTGTACGGCGGCCAGTGCGGTCTCCCGCACGATGCCGGTAGGCTCGCCTGTGTCGTCACGGTCGATCTTGCCGCCAGGTGGATCTGGGGTGTCCCGCCCGATCTTGGCCGCCTTGAGCGCGGCCGAATTGGCTACGCCAATGTGCCCGTCCACGCGGACAAACAAAGCAGGCCTCCCGCCCGTGACCGCATCAATGTCCTGGCGAAAGGGCAGCTTCTGTTCAGCCCATAAGGTATGGTCCCAGCCGCGCCCGGTGATCCACTCTCCCGGCGCCGTCGCGCGCGCGTGCTCGGCGATGCGAGACTTCATCTCCTGAAGCGATTTCGTTCCCACCAGGTCCACCCGCAGTTTGGCAAGCCCGCCGCTGGCCAGGTGTAGGTGAGCGTCGTTAAAGCCGGGCATGACAAAGCGTCCGCCGAGGTCAACGACACGTGTGTTCTTTCCCTTGAGCTTCTGGATCTCGGCATTGGTTCCCACGGCAGCAATGCGATCTCTGCGCACAGCGATGGCCTCCGCTCGCGCAGGTGTCGCGCCGGTATATGCGTTCCCGCTGACGAAGATCGTATCCGCCTCAGGCGAGGGCGTCTTGCCGTGGCTTGCAGGCATAAGGATCCATACGGCGAGAAAAAGCGTGAGGAGCTTCATCTCACTCACTTTGCACATTCCCCATTTCACTTTTTCAGTGGCATGCCAGTTTGGTTCCTGGTTTCTGCTTACCGTTCCTAGTTCTTTTTCCGTTCCGAGTGGCGAGTTCCGACCGGCCCCTCGACCTTGGTGTACCGCCCCTTAGACAGACCCGGGCGGGCTATGCGGCCCGCGCTCCCACGTGGCGCTGCAAGAACTCTAAAGTCTTCTGATTGAACTCCTCGACCTTTTCATAGAGCGGCGCGTGCGCACACCCTTCAAAGATCAGCACCTCGGAATCGCGAATCTTACCCTTCATTCGATCCGCATAACGAGTGGAGGTCAGCTGGTCGTTTCGGCCGAACGTTATCTGCGTCGGGGCGGTGATCCGACCAAGCTGCGCCTCTACATCATGCGCTATTACGGCATTCGACTGCTGAATGAAAGCCGCCAGAGACTGCGCTGGCCGGCTGCGAACGAAGTCTGCCAATGATTGGATGTAATCCGGCTTGGCAGCATACAACTCGGGCGTAAAGCACCACGGGAAGATCGCTAGAATGACCATTTCGGGAACACTCTCCAATGCCTTGGCCATTACCTGCCAGCCTTCGACTACGGTCTTTTGGAAGGGGTCCGACTTCGTCCAACCACTATGCAGCGACAACGACTTGACCTTGTCGGGATACTTAGCCGCCAGCCACATGCCTGTTGCCGCGCCGAGGGATAAACCGGAGATATGCGCCTTCTGGATTCCCGCGGCTTGCATGAAGCCGGCAACATCGTCCGCAAGAAGCTCGATGGAATAGACGTCTTCGGGTTTGTCCGTTTCACCGGTCCCTCGGAGGTCGAGTGAGATGCAGGTAAAGTGCTTGGCGTACTCTGCCACCTGGAAGGCGTAACAGGCGTGATCTGCGGCCAAATAAGGAATGAGGATGAGGGGCTCTCCCGCTCCTTGTTGGTCATAGTTCATCGTGATGTTGTTGGCTTTGAGTTTAGGCATGGGAGTCTCTCCTTCCGAATCTAGCCTGTCACCCATCACAGCGGCCATGGCGTCGAGTGGAAAGCGAGCTCAAGGCCACTCCCAACCACCCTCGCCGCCTTAGTAAGCTAGAAGCGTGGCATGCTGAACCGAACGTCCTCAGCCATCGTGGTGTGGCACGCCGGCGAGGGCAAGTACGGTGAGCAAGACCCGCTTCAGGCCGAGGTCGCGACCGGCCGGGTCGTACCATTCCTGCAAGGTGTGAGCGCCACCGCCGGTTCCGCCCGCGCCGATACTGATGGCCTCACCGCCCAGTGATAGAGGGATGTTAGCGTCGGTCGAGGCGCGGTGCACGCGCGCCTTGTTGCCCAGGTGGGCGTCCACGGCGCGGATCACCTGCAGGATACGGGCATTGGGGTCGAGCTCCGCCGCCGGGCGGCTGCCGATCAGCCGCATCTCGTAATTGACGCCACGCCCGTCGCGCCGGCTCTTGGCAGCATAGGGGGCGAGCGCGTCGTCGAGCGACTCCAGCAGCACCTGCTCGACTCGTTGAATCTCCTCCACCGAGGAGGAGCGGATATCCACGCGCATGGTGGCCAATTCCGGAATGGAGTTGACGGACGTTCCCCCGCCGATCACGCCCACGTTGCAACTGGTCTTGGGATCGCCCGGGAGCCTCATCTCGCTAAAGCGGGCAATGGCACGCGCCAGGATAACTATGGGGTTGGGCGCACCGAAATCGCTCCAGGAATGCCCACCGGGTCCGTGTACGGTGACTTCGAAGCGCTTGCTGCCCAGCGCCTGGGTAACGATGGTGTCGATCGCCGCTCCGTCCAGCACCACGGTGGAGGTGATGGCCTGGTTCCAGCGGGGCTCGCAGAAGATATGACGCATGCCGCGCAGGTCGCCTTCGCCCTCCTCCCCCACGTTGCCAACGAACACGATGCTGGCGGCATGCTCAATACCGGCGCTTTGCAGGGCGGCAGCGATGGCCAGTATGCCCGCCACTCCGGCGGCGTTGTCGGAAATGCCGGGGCCACAGAGACGGTCGCCCTCGCTGCGAATGTTCAGCGGCGTGCCAGCGGAAAACACGGTGTCCAGATGCGCGGTGACCGCCACCAGCCGCTGGGGATCGCTGCCGCGCCGCATTCCAAAGACGTTGCCCACCGAGTCGATGTGGACGTCCTCCAGCGCCAGCTCTCGGAAGCGCTCGCCGACCCACTGTGCACGGGCAGCTTCGCCGAAAGGAGGCGCGGGGATGGTGGCCAGCTCCATCTGCCGCTGCC
Source organism: Terriglobales bacterium (assembly GCA_036001865.1). Classification (GTDB taxonomy): domain Bacteria; phylum Acidobacteriota; class Terriglobia; order Terriglobales; family Acidobacteriaceae; genus DASYTX01. The sequence goes on along the minus strand of DASYTX010000141.1, from coordinate 511 downwards.
GCAGCTCAGGCTCGTGGGTGCGGAACCAGGCCATGGCGGCATGCACCCGTTTGAGCCCGGCCAGACGAGATACTTCCTGCGCGGCCGCGCTGGCGCCAAGGGAGGATTCGGTAGAGCTGGAAGGCATGTGGACAGGAAATACTACATCAGAGGTCGTTCGCAGACGGATGCCACATCAGCGCTTGCGCATGTGGATCTCCGTCCCGCCGCGCTCGAAACGGACCTCGTCCATGAGCTGGCGGATCATGTACAGGCCGCGGCCATGGTCGGACTCGACGCCTGCCCCGACACGCGGATCGGGCACCATCCGGGGGTCAAAGCCCTCGCCGGGATCGCGCACCAGAATGGCGATCGCACCCGAAGGCTCCGTGCTCAGCCGCAGATAAACGTCCTTGCCGGGGTCGTTATGGCAGCCGTGCTTGACGGCGTTGGCGAGCGCTTCCGTAACGGCCAGCCCGATCTCCAGCTCCTTGCCGCTGGAGCAGTGAACCTCGCGCGCGATCTCCACCAC
>DASYTX010000140.1:0-3392 GCA_036001865.1 Terriglobales bacterium | reverse complement strand
TAAGGAGTGCGTTGTCAATGCTGTTTGGGCCCTCGACCGCAGATTTGTCCTTTCGTGCGACTCCGGCGGTGGTCTACGACGCTGGACAATTAACGGAGCATGAGGCTTCGATGGCGCCCGGTCACCTGGATGGGAAAACTTCCCATCCGGAACTTGGATGGAGTGCGGGTCACTTTGACTAAAACGTACAAACCGTTCAGTGCGTGGATGCTCGAAGCAACTGTCCCAGCCCCTACCACTTCTACGATAAGCGCCCTGCGTTACGAATAGGAGGACTTGCGATTTCGTCGCTCCAGCGCGATCCGGCATCCGGACTATGATCTCACCTATTGCATTCCCATATGAGATGTGACAATCTGATGCAGGCATGGAATAGGAGAGTCATGGGGAAGAAGGCGGGCGTTTGTCAAGGGACTCTCGAAACAATGGGGCCGTTGCACCGGTGCGGGACTGCTCGCAGGATTGAGCAGACCTGCATGGCACGTTCCCTGTTCCCTGGTGGAGGGCGTCCATGAGAGCAATACGCGCTTTCTTCTTGCGGCTTGGCGGTTTGTTTCTCAAGGAGCGGCGCGATCGCGACCTGGCTGAAGAAATTGAGAGCCATTTGCTACTCCATGTTGAGGACAATCTCCAGGCAGGCATGAATGCCGAGGATGCCCGTCGAGAGGCGCTCCTGAAGTTCGGTGGCATCGAGTCAATCAAGGAACAGTATCGGGATCGCAGGAGCCTTCCATTGCTGGAAAGTCTGGCGCAGGATCTCCGCTACGCCCTTCGCGTACTGCGAAAAAACCCGGGATTCACGACGGTCGCCGTATTGACGCTCGCGCTTGGCATTGGCGCGAACACTGCAATGTATAGCATTGTCCACGCTGTGATGCTCCGCCCGCTGCCAGTTCCCAATGCGGAAAACCTCGTGCGCATTTATGAAACTCACCCGAGCCGTGGTCTGTTGACCTTTTCAGCGTCCATCCCGAACTATCATTCATGGCAGCACCAGGCGAACAGCCTTGAACTGGGCGCCTTCATTTCAGTCCCACGAAACCTGACTGGGGACGGTGAGCCGCAGCGGCTTGAAGCAATTGCCGCTACTTCGTCCTTCCTGACCATCATGGGCACGAGTCTGCAACTGGGCCGGTGGTTCATCGAAGAGGAGGAGCGCCCTGGACAACATCGAGTGGCCGTGCTCAGCGACGGATTCTGGAAACGACGGTTTGGCCGGGATAGTAACGCGGTAGGCCGGGAACTCCTGGTGGACGGAGAGCCGTACACGATTGTCGGCGTCGCGCGCCCGGATCTCACTATCCCGTCGGCTCCCGATCTCTGGGTGCCTCTTCTTGCCCGACCCTTTTTCGACGATCCCAACGCGAACCGCGGGAATCACTTTATAACCGTAATAGCCCGCCTGAGACCTGGTTTCACACTACCGCAGGCCCAGGCGGAGATGCTTTCGATCGCCCGCGAGTTGGAACGGCAGTTCCCCGAATCGAACAAAGGCTGGAGTATCGCTGTAGTACCACTCCTGCACTGGCTCATTCCACAGGAGATTCGCACTGCACTGGTCCTGCTGCTGGGAGCGGTTGGAATCGTAATGCTCATCGCCTGCGCAAACGTCGCGAATCTGCTATTGGCGCGTGCGGAGTCGCGGCGCAGGGAGATGGCTATCCGCGCGGCCCTTGGCGCCGGGGCCGCTCGGATCGCGCGGCAGTTGCTTACCGAAAGCCTGCTGCTGTCGATTGCCGGCGGAGCGTTGGGCGTTGCTTTGGGAGGCGGAATCGTCCGCGTCGCGCGGCGCTCCCTCGTCGAGATCGTTCCGCGAGCGGCTGATGTGGTGATTGATCTGAACGTGCTAGGTTTTGCGCTCGGAGTATCCGTCATCACCGGACTGCTCTTCGGAGTAGCCCCGCTGGCGCAACTTGGCAAGATGCGCAGTCTTGACGCGCTGCACCAGGCAGGCAGGACTTCACAACCTGCGACGCGCAGTCATTTGCGGGCTTTGCTGGTCATCGGACAGGTGTCACTGGCGACATTGCTTCTGGTAGGAGCGGGGCTTTTGATACAGAGCCTTGCACGAATGCAACAAGTCTCACTGGGCATCGAGCCGGACCCGGTGCTGACGGCCCGGATTCCCCTGCCAAGCGGAAAATACTGGAGAGCAGCCGCGTACTCGGCGCTATTGTCTCGCTTGACCGATGCGCTCCGGTCCACGCCCGGCGTGAGCGCCGCCGGAGTTTCCAGCGCCATTCCGCTCGGCCCCGGCTCCCACACTATGGGGAAAGCTGCGGCGATCGCGCCTTCTGACACGTCGCTGGCGCAGCCCATCAACTGCGATTGGCGGTCCGCCGACGCCGGCTTCTTTGCGGCGCTTCGCATCCCCGTTCTTCGCGGCCGCCTTTTCGGCCGGGAAAACGTGCCCGACGGTCGGCGTGTGTTCGTACTCAGCCAGGAAGCAGCCCGGAGCCTGTACGGCGCCGAGGATCCGGTCGGCCGCCAACTCCGTGTGAATGACGCGGTAGGAGAGGTCATTGGGGTGGTTGGCGATGTTCGCATGAAAAACATCACCGATCCGCCTGCCCGTGTTGTCTACCTTCCCTTGGAGCAGGCCGGTTTCTTTGGTGTTTTCACTGTGTTTGTGCGGACCGGCGATCGGCCCGAAGCCGCCGCGGCCCTGATCAGAGAAAGGCTCCGGGAGATCGATCCCAACGTGCCGGCCTATGGCTTCCGCCCCATGCGGGACTGGGTGGAGAACAGTTCGGCCCGCGCCCGAATCAGAACATGGGTGCTCGCATTGCTGGCCGGTGTGGCGCTGGCACTCGGCATGATTGGGATTTACGGAGTGCTCGCGTACCTGGTGACTCTTCGCCGGCACGAGTTTGGTGTGCGCCTGGCTTTGGGTGCGCGACCCGGCAACCTGCTGAGACTGGTTCTGGTCCAGGGACTCGGCCTGGCGCTGATCGGCGTGGCCACGGGCCTTGCCGGCTCTCTGCTCCTGACGAGGATTCTGGACACCCTGTTATTCGGTGTTGGCGCTCGCGATCCAATGACCTTCCTGGGCGTTGCGATGCTCCTTCTGCTCTCCGCTCTGATTGCGTGCTATGTGCCTGCGCGACGTGCGGCGCGCGCGGATCCCATCGCTGCATTGCGGATGGAATGAATCAGCATTACGATTTTCATCGCAGTACAGAACCGGGAGCGGTAGCTAAGTACTCTTGTTCGTAATTACGGTAACCTATTTGTTTAACGGACACTCACTATCGCACACGGATTCACACGGATTTTACGGATCAACACGGAGTGGACCAGCCGCAACCAAAACGTCTTAGGTTTGGAGTACAGCCTTTAGGCTGTGCTACTCAGCGCAGGCTAAAGCCTGTACTCCAAACCTCCATTTCGCT
>DASYTX010000139.1:0-5148 GCA_036001865.1 Terriglobales bacterium | reverse complement strand
GATGACATCTACGTCAGCCCCTCGCAGATACGCCGGTTCAATCTGCATACCGGCGATTCGATCGAGGGGGAGATCCGAACGCCGAAGGACGGGGAGCGCTATTTCGCGCTGGTGAAAGTCGACAAGGTCAACGCCGAACCGCCCGAGAATTCCAAGCACAAGATCCTCTTTGAAAACCTCACCCCGCTCTTCCCCACCGAGCAGTTCATCATGGAGCGGGACATCAAGTCCGAAGAAAACCTCACCGGCCGCATCATCGACATCATCGCCCCGATCGGCAAGGGCCAACGCGGCCTGCTGGTGTCCAGCCCGAAGAGCGGCAAGACGGTGATGCTGCAGCACGTTGCCCACTCGATCGCGGCGAATTATCCGGACGTGTACCTGATCGTGCTGCTGATCGACGAGCGCCCGGAGGAAGTGACCGAGATGCAGCGCTCGGTGAAGGGCGAAGTCGTGTCCTCGACCTTCGACGAGCCGGCCACCCGCCACGTGCAGGTGGCGGAAATGGTGCTGGAGAAGGCCAAGCGCCTGGTCGAGCACAAGAAGCACGTCGTCATCCTGCTTGACTCCATCACGCGCCTGGCGCGCGCCTACAACACCGTGGTGCCGGCTTCCGGCAAGGTGCTGACCGGCGGCGTGGACGCCAACGCGCTGCAGCGGCCGAAGCGCTTCTTCGGCGCCGCGCGCAACATCGAGGAAGGCGGCTCGCTTACCATCATCGCCACCGCGCTGATCGACACCGGCTCGCGGATGGACGACGTGATCTACGAAGAATTCAAGGGCACCGGCAACATGGAAATTCACCTCGACCGGCGCATGGCGGAAAAGCGCATCTACCCCTCGATCAACGTCAACCGCTCCGGCACCCGCCGGGAGGAACTGCTGATCAAACAGGAAATCCTGCAGAAGATCTGGGTGCTGCGGAAACTGCTGTACCCGATGGATGAGTTGGAGGCAACCGAGTTCCTGGTGGACAAGTTACGCAGCACGAAGAATAACGCCGATTTCTTTGACTCCATGCGCAGGGGATGACCCGCACCCTCAACTGTCCTTGTCGCGCTCCGGGAGAAGTATGCGGAGAGGTTGAGAACCCGAGACGAAGTCCCGGCGCGCTACCCGCAAACGGGCGTGCCGCTAACGAGTCCGCGCGCGACTTCTTTGATTCGATGCGACGTGGCTGGAACCGGCCCTCGGGCCAAGAGGCGGCAGTTGCGTTTACCCTTCACTCCTTCGCTCATTCACTCCTTCACCTAGCTCCATCACCCTTCCCCCTTCACCGCCACGCGGGGGCTTGCAAAGCCCGCCTGGCTTGAGGATAATCCGCCCCCTTACAGGAAGCGCAAATCCCGCTTCCGCCAGAAAGGACCCGAAAATGAAGCCCGAGATCCACCCGGAATACCAGGAAATCGCCGTCACCTGCAGCTGCGGGAATACCTTCAAGACCCGCTCCACGCTGGGCAAGCCCCTGCACGTGGAAGTCTGCTTGGAATGCCACCCGTTCTACACCGGCAAGCAGAAAATCGTGGACACTGCCGGCCGCGTGGAGAAATTCCGCCAGAAGTACACCAAGAAGACCGCCGCCAAGACGCCCGCCGCCTGAGGCCTGTCCGGCCGGCACCCAAAAAAGGCAGCGCAAGCTGCCTTTTGCTTTTTCCGCACGCCGGGTTTTCAGCCACGAATTAACGGGACAGGACACTACTAGGGCCGGGCATTAGAATAAGCATCCCCGGGTACGCCCCTGACCCGGCAGGCAGCCCGGCCGCGAGAATTTTTTTCCGCGAAACGCGGTCGAACGCTGCTAACTCCGAACACAACAACGATGCTTCGCCCAGCCCATTTACTGCGCAACGAGAAGCTCACCGCATCGCTCGCCGAAAATCCGGTACCGCTCGTCTTCCTGATCTGCCTGGCGTGGACGCTGCTCGGCCTGGTGGGTCACGACCCCTGGAAGCCGGACGAGGCTCACACCTTCGGGGTGGTCTACCACCTGATGCAAAGCGGCGACTGGGTAGTGCCGATGCTGGCCGGCGAACCTTTCATGGAGAAGCCGCCGCTCACCTACCTGACGGCGGCGCTGTTCGGTGCGCTGTTCTCGCCGGTCCTGCCGCTGCACGACGCCGCCCGTCTGGTAACCGGCGCGTACATGGGCCTGACTTTAATTTTCATCGCGCTGGCAGCGAAGGAACTCTACGGCGGCAACAAGAGCTGGATGGCCGCGCTCATGCTGCTCGGCTGCGGCGGCCTGCTGGTGCGCGGGCACCAGTTGATCAGCGACATGGCGCTGCTTGCGGGGCTGGCGATGGGCCTGTACGCGCTCGCCCTGTCGGCGCGGCGGCCCCTGCTCGCCGGATTCTGGCTGGGTACCGGCCTGGGCGTCATGTTCTTCTCCACCGGCCTGGTGGAACCCCTGATGCTGCTCGCCACCATGGTGTTGCTGCCGATGCTTTCCCCGCACTGGCGCACGCGCGCCTACGCGCTCACCGTGCTGGTCGCGCTGGTATTGATGCTGCCCTGGGCGTTGATCTGGCCGGGCGCTTTGTATTCGCGCTCGCCGGAGCTGTTCGCGCAGTGGTTCTGGACCGAAAACGTGCTGCGCCTGAAAGGCCTGTTTTCGTTCAACGACGACGAGGAATATTTCTATTACCTGAACGTGCTGCCGTGGTTCGCCTGGCCGGCGCTGCCGTTCGCGCTGTGGACGCTGTGGACGGAGGGACGTGCGGGATTGCGCAAACCCGGGATCCTGCTGCCGCTCACCGCTTTCACGGTGTTCTTCGCCTTCCTCAGCCTCATCGGCGAGGGCCGCGATGTGCTCGGCCTGCCGCTGCTGCTGCCGCTGTCCCTGCTTGCCGCCGCCTGCTTCGAGACGCTGCGGCGCGGCGCGTCCAACGCGTATTACTGGTTCGCGATCATGCTGTTCACGTTCTTCATCCTGGTGGGCTGGTTCTACTGGATGGCGATCGATTTCGGTGTTCCGGCACGGCTGGGCAAGCACATGATGGACATGCAGCCGGAGTATCAGGCGCACACCCCCCCGGTGGGGATCCTGCTCGCGTTTGTCTTCACCGCCGCATGGTTCGTGCTTCTGTTCAACGTCAGGCGCAGCGCCGAGCGGCCGGTGATTATCTGGGCCGCGGGTCTGACCGTTGTCTGGACGCTGGTGGCGCTGCTGCTGGTGAATTACATCGACACCGGCAAGAGCTACCGCTCGATGGTCAATCAACTCTCGCAGGCGCTGCCCGCCGGACACGGCTGCATCTACAGCCAGTCGCTGAGCGAGCCGCAGCGCGCGATGCTGGATTATTTTTCGAACATCATCACGGTGCGGCTGGAGAAATCCGGACCGCGCCCCGACTGCGACCTGCTGATCGTCCAGGACAACTGGAAGGATCCCGGCGAGGCCGGCGGACCCTGGGAAATGATCTGGGAAGGGCGGCGTCCCGGCGACAAGGAAGAGCGCTACCGGCTCTATAAACGGAAATGAGCGATTCTCTGCAAAGGTTCTTGCTGGAGAGCACGCCGGTGCGCGGCGAGATCGTGCACCTGGACGCGACCTGGCGTGCGGTGCTCGAGCGCCGCCGTTACCCTGCCCCGCTGCAATCGCTGCTGGGCGACATGATGGCGGCGGCCGCGCTGCTCTCGGCCATCCTCAAGTTCGACGGCTCGCTGATCATGCAGATGCAGGGCAACGGACCGGTGCAGTTGCTGGTGGTCGAGGCGACCAGCGAGCATACACTGCGCGCCACCGCCAAGTGGGAGGGCGATCTTGCCCAGGGCAACGTGACCGAGCTGCTCGGCGCGGGGCGTTTCGTGATCTCGATCGTGCCCACCACCGGCAAGCAGACCTATCAGGGCATCGTCGCCATCGAAGGCAACAGCATCGCCCAGGTTCTGGAGCATTACATGGCCAAGTCCGAGCAACTGGAGACCAGGCTGTGGCTCGCCTCCGATTCGAAGCAGGCCGCCGGCATGCTGCTGCAGAAGCTGCCCGCCGCGCCGACGCAGGATGCGGACGCATGGAACCGTGCGACGCAACTGGGCGAAACCATCAGACGCGAAGAATTGCTGTCGCTGCCGGCACGCGAAATCATCCGCCGCCTTTACCACGAGGAAGACGTGCGCGTGTTCGAATCCAGGCCGGTGGCCTTCCGCTGCTCGTGTTCGCGCGAACGCGTGACCTCGATGCTGCGCATGCTCGGCCACGACGAAGTAAGGTCGATCATCGCGGAACGCAACACCGTCGAAGTGGATTGCGAATTCTGTGGGCGGCACTATACCTTCGACGCGGTGGACGCCGAGCAGGTGTTCGCCGCCGACGTGATCACTCGCGCCCAGCCGACGAAGCACTGAGGAAATCCGTGAATGTCGTGATTATCGTGCCGTGATCCGTAAAAACTTTCGGTGATGTTGCGACATTCACTCATTCACGAACGACTGATGGCCAAGGATTGCGCCTGCTTGATATTCCGATGACCGAACCCGAAGCTACCCGCGTACGCATCGACAAATGGCTATGGGCGGGCGCGCCGGACTCGTTAGCGACGGAGTCGCCCGCTTGCGGGTAGGCGCGCATTGGGGCCGCCCCAGGGATTGCCAAAGTGACTGACGAACACGATCGCATTCGGATAGACAAATGGCTATGGGCGGCCCGCCTTTACAAGACCCGCGCGCTGGCGGCGGCTGCGGTCGAGAGCGGGAAGGCGCAGGTCAACGGCGAACGGGTCAAGCCGGCGAAACTGCTCAAGCCCGGCGACGCGCTGATCGTGCGCAACGGACCGTTCGCGTGGGACATCACGGTTCTCGCGCTGAGTGAGCGCCGCGGCCCTGCAACGGAAGCGGCGAAGCTCTACCGCGAGTCCGACGAGAGCCGCAAGGCACGGGAGGAGAAAGCCGCGCTGATCAAAGCGGAGCGGCACTCCAGTCCGATCTACCTCAAGGGCCGGCCCACCAAGAAGGCGCGCCGCCAGATCATTCGCTTCACACGTACCGAGGACTGAGTTTTGGTATACGGAACAAACCCCTGCCGCGACGCAACATAATCCTCGACAAGGGCCAAAACCGAGGCGTAAACTGCGCCCTCTTTTCCGCCGCCCTCAGGACGCTTCAAGACGCCCCCGGCAGCCTGGTTGCAGCAAATCCCGAATCGAGGAG
>DASYTX010000138.1:0-6898 GCA_036001865.1 Terriglobales bacterium | reverse complement strand
GTCGAGCGGCAGCGTGGCCCCTGCGACCGCACCCGAACCCAGGGGGCACTGGTTAACGCGCGCACGGCAGTCGCCCAGCCGCTCCAGATCGCGAAAGAACATTTCCGTGCAGGCGAGCAGCCAATGCGCCACCAGCACGGGCGCGGCAGGTTGCAGGTGGGTGTAGGCCGGCATGACCGCCAGCCCGGCTTGCCCGGCGCGATCCACCAGAACTTGCAGCCACTCAAGGACCAAGTCCTGACAGGCGTCGATCTGGTCGCGCACGTACAGCCGCAGATCGGTTGCGATCTGTTCGTTGCGGCTGCGTCCGGTGTGTAGCTTGTAACCGGCATCCCCGATCAGCTCCACCAGTTTCTTCTCGACGAAGTGGTGCACATCCTCCACCTCTTCATCCTGCAGGAAGGACGCGGAGCCAGCCTCGGCGGCAATCCGATCAAGCCCTTCCAGCAGAAGCTGCAATTCGGTATCGGAGAGAACGCCGGCTTTCCGCAACGCGCGCGCATGGACCCGGCTGGCTGCCAGCTCATAGGGCAGCAGCCGGTAGTCGAAGCCAAACGAGCGCTGCCACCGCTCGAAATCGGGATCGAGCGGCTGGCGGAAGCGGCCCGACCACATCTTCATTGCGCCACCTCCTGGCGCAGCAGGGCGCGGGTGCGGGCCGGCAGGCCGAGAATGCGGATGAAGCCGGCGGCGTCCTTCTGGTCGTAACTCTCGCCCATGGTGAAGGCGGCGAGGTCGGTGCGGTACAGGGAGTATTCCGAGTTGCGGCCCACCACACTGACATTCCCCTTGTAGAGAGCCAGCGTGACCGTGCCCGTGACCTCCTTCTGCGTGGCGGCCACGAAGGAATCCAGGGCCTCGCGCAAGGGCGTGAACCACAGGCCGTAGTAAACAAGCTCCGCGTACTTCAGGGCGATGTGCTGTTTGAAGTGCATCAGGTCGCGGTCCAAGCACAAGGCCTCCAGCTCGCGATGCGCAGCGAGCAGCAGCGTCCCGCCCGGGGTCTCGTAACATCCGCGCGACTTCATCCCTACAAAGCGGTTCTCCACCAGGTCGACCCGGCCGATGGCATTGCGGGCGCCGATCTCGTTCAGCCGTGCGACCAGAGAGACAGGGCCCAGCTTGGCCCCGTTCACGGCAACCGGCGTGCCCTGATCGAAGCCGATCGCGACCTCCTCCACGCTGTCCGGCGCATGCTGTGGCGAAACGGTCCACACCCAGGTGCTGTCGAGAGCAGCGTTGGCGGGGTCTTCCAGCTCTCCGCCTTCGTGGCTCAGGTGCCAGAGGTTGCGGTCGCGGCTGTGGATCTTTTCCCGGCTGCTGGCTACCGGGATGCCGTGCGCCTGAGCGTAATCGAGGCAATCCTCCCGCGACTTCAGCCTCCATTCGCGCCAGGGCGCGATGACTTTGAGTTGCGGCGCCAGCGCCTGGTAAGCGTGCTCAAAGCGGACCTGATCGTTTCCTTTTCCCGTACAGCCATGAGCGACGGCGGTTGCGCCCTCGGCCAGCGCCACTTCCACCTGCTTCTTGGCGAGCACTGGCCGCGCCAGCGAAGTCCCAAGCAAGTATTTGTGCTCGTACACTGCACCTGCGCGCAGCGCCGGGAAAACGTAGTTGGTCAGGAACTCCTCGCGCAGATCGGCTACCACCACCTTGGAAGCTCCGGTGGCATATGCCTTGCGCGTGACCGCGTCCAGGTCGTCACCCTGGCCAACGTCGCCAACCATGGCGATGACTTCGCACCGGTAGTTCTCCTTCAGCCATGAAACAATGATCGAGGTATCCAGGCCTCCCGAATAGGCCAGCACCACTTTCTCAGGCATGTGCGCTCCTCAGCGGAGAGCGGCGCATGCCGCCGCCCAACAGCAGAAGCAGAATGGCTTTCTGAACATGCAGCCGGTTCTCCGCCTGGTCGAAGACGATCGACTGGGGAGAATCTATCACCGCATCCGTGGCCTCTTCTCCACGATGTGCCGGCAGGCAGTGCATGAAGAACGCTCCCGGGTCGGCGTGTGCCATCAGCTCCTCGTTCACCTGATACCGCATGAACGTGCGGCGGCGCTTCTCCGCTTCCGCCTCCTGGCCCATGCTCGCCCAGACATCGGTATAAACCGCATTTGCGCCAGTTGCCGCCTCGACTGGATCGGTGAACACCTCGACCGAGCCGCCGGTGGCCGTCGCCGTAGCCATGGCGCTCGCGACAATCTCGGCCTGCGGTTCGTAGCCGGCGGGAGTGGCCACGCGAATATGGCTGCCCAGGCAGGCCGCAACCAGCATGAGCGAATGAGCAACATTGTTGCCGTCGCCGACGTACGCCAGCCGGACCTGGGAAAGGTCGTCGAACTTTTCCTCCAGCGTGAAGAAGTCAGCCAGCGCCTGGCAGGGATGCTCCAAGTCGCTGAGGCCATTGATTACCGGGATGCGGGCGTGCTCCGCCATCTCCACCACGGTGGCGTGATCGAAGGTGCGCAGCACCACGCCGTCCACCCAGCGCTCCAGATTGCGGGCGATGTCGCTCAACTTTTCGCGCTCGTCAATGCGAGAGCGCGTGTGGTCCACGAAGAACGACGTCCCGCCCAGGCTGTTGATACCGGCCTCGAACGTCAGCCGGGTGCGCAGGGACGGCTTTTCGAAGAACAGCACCAATTGTTTTCCAGCGAGTGCCCGCGAGAAATCGGCGGACCGAACCTTCATCAGGCGTGTCAAATTCAGGATGGCGCACACCTCCGCCGGCAGCAGATCGCGAATGGAGATCAGGTCGCCGCACGCCAAGCCGGTGGCCGGTTGCGAAGCCGGCACCGTAGCCAGGTTTCGCGGCCTGCTGCTCAATGTGTGTCTTCTTCTTTCGCCGGTGCGGGTGCTCATGCCACCATCACCTCCGTTCCAAATTCGATCTTGCTGGAATAGAAAAACGGCAGGGTGTCGGCTTTGCTGGCAGGCAGGATGCGCACTCGTCCCACGCCGCCACGCAACGCTTGCTGGCAGGCTTCCAGCTTGGGCAGCATGCCGCCTTGCACCACCGAGGCACCGATCAGTTGCGATACCTGCTTCAGGTCGAGCCAGCGAATGACGGCGCCATCGGCGTCCTTCACGCCCTCGATATCGGTGATGAAGATCAGCGCGCTGGCACGGCAGGCAACGGCGCAGGCAGCGGCCATGTGATCGGCATTGACGTTGTAGTATTCGCCGTCTGAGCCTAGAGCGAGGCTCGAGATCACCGGCACGGCACCGGCATTCCAGATGGCCTCCAGCCAGCGCGGCTCCACCGCGCTGATCTCGCCCACGAAACCCAGGTCAAAGCCCTCGGTATGCTTCTTGCGCGCGCGGAAGGTGAGGCCATCGCCGCCGCAGATCCCGATGGCTGGCTGGCCCAGCGATGCCAGCGTCGCCACCAGCAGCTTGTTCACGCTTCCGGCAAGCACCATGAGCGCGACGTCGCGGGTTTCTGGGTCGGTGACTCGCAATCCGTTGACGAACTGGCTTTGTTTTCCCAACTTCAACAGCGTGCGGGTCAGCGCCGCGCCGCCACCGTGCACCACTGCCACGTGATGGCCTGCCTGGGTAAGCTCTGCCACCGACAAAGCACACCTGTGCAGCAGCGTCTTGTCTTCCATCGCAGCCCCGCCGATCTTTACGATCACCCTCACTCGAGTCCCTCCCGTTCATCCCATCCGTACATGAGGTTCATGTTCTGCACCGCTTGGCCAGCCGCTCCTTTCAGCAAGTTGTCCAGGCACGAGACCAGCACCGCGCGACGCGCGTCGGGCGAGACGCACACGCCCAGGTCGCAATAGTTGGTGCGCAGCGAGAACTGGATCTGCGGCAGGAGGGGCTGCTTGAATACTCGGACCCATCCGCTGCCCGCGTAGAACTCGCGGACGCAGTCGGCAACTTCATCCCCGCTCATGGAGCGGGTCAACCGCACATAGATGGTGGAAAGAATGCCGCGAGGGATGGGCAGCAGATGGGGAGTGAACACCAGGTGCTCGTGCTCCAGCCCTAGTTGTTCCAGAATCTCGCCCGTGTGCCGGTGGCCGAAAACCGAGTATGCCGACAAATTATCGGCCACCTCGACGAAGTGCGTCTTGGGAGTGGGCTGCTTGCCCGCTCCCGATACCCCTGACTTGGCGTCACAGACAATGCCGTGGCTGACATCCGCGATGCCCGCGCGCAGAAGCGGCGCCACCGCCAAAATGATGGACGTGGCATAACAGCCGGGATTGGCAACCAGCTGGGCGTCTTGCAGGCGATCGCGATGCAGTTCGGGCAGCCCATAGACGGCCTGGTCAGTGATGGCCGCGGCCTGCTCTTCGCCCTCGTCCTCAAAGGCGTACACCGCACGATGTTGCGCCTGCTTCAGCCGCCATGCCCCGCTCAGGTCCACCACCCGCAATCCACGCGCCAGCGCCTCCGGCACCAACGTCCGCGAGAGCTCATGCGGCGTCGCCAGGAATAAGAGTTCGACTCCCTGCTCCTGGATGCGGGACCAGGAGAAGGGATCGAGAGGGTAGGCGCCATTGCCGCCGATGTGCGGGAATACGTGCGCGAGATCTAGGGTGTCGCTCTGCTCGCCCTCGCGACCCAGGAGCACAGGCGTGCTCAAGCGCGGATGCCGCGCCAACAGGCGCACCAGTTCAAAGCCGGCATAGCCGGTCGCTCCCACGACCGCCGTCTTGAGCTGCGCGGCCACTCAGGCAAGCATCTCTTTCATTCGGAGTGCCAGCTTGTGGGCCTTCTTGTGGTTGGGTGAAATTACCAGGATGGTGTCGTCGCCACCGATGGTGCCCGCGATCTCCGGCCAGGCTTCCTTATCAATGGCGGCGGCCACCGCCTGCGCGCTACCCGGGCTGGTCTTGAGGATCAGCAGGTTCTGCGCCTGCCGCACTTCCGCCACGAACTCCCGCACCAACCGCTCTGCCGGGAGCACCCCGGCGCCATTGGGCGGCTCCCCTGCCGGCAGGGCGTAGCCTGCCGCAGTCTTCAACAGCCCCAACTCGCGGATATCGCGGGAGAGCGTGGCTTGGGTCACCGCAATGCCGCGCCGGGAGAGCGCGTGGCGCAGCTCTTCCTGGCTGGAAATCGCGGTGCTCTGCACTAGTTGCACAATCGTTTTGTGGCGGACAAGTTTCATCGTTGTATAGTTATGCACACGGTTGCATAAGTATGCTGAACGCGGGCTGTGCTGTCAATGCCTCGCCTCTTGTCATGCGGGATTCTGCGGTTGGCAGCTTCGCTCGACAGGCGGGAAATGCGGGGGTGGCTCAGGCGTGGGCGGCGGCGGGTTTGTGGTCGAGGACGTTTCTCAATTCCTGCGCCAAGGTGCTTAACTTGAACGGCTTCTGCAGCAGCACTACCCCGGGCGCGAGTTTGTCGACCTCCATCGGGCGGTCCGTGTATCCCGACATGCACATGATGCGAGTTGCCGGGCGCAGCGCCAGGACCTTCCTGGCCAGCTCGATTCCCGGCATGGCGGGCATGACCATGTCGGTGAGCAGCACGTGGATCGTGCCCTGGTGCTCGTGGCAGACGCGGAGCGCTTCCCGACCGTCGGCCGCAGGCAAGACCGTATAACCTCTTCCCTTCAGGAATTCGCACAAGACCGCACGCAGGCTGTCCTCATCCTCGACCAACAACACGGTCTCACTACCCTGGGGAGCTTCCTCTGCTGCCGGGCGCGACGTCTCTTGCCGGGCGGGCTCGTCCACTTGCGGAAGGTAGATCCGGAAGGTGGCGCCCTGTCCCGGTTCGCTATCCACCCAGATGTACCCACCGCTTTGCTTAACGATGCCATAGGCCGTCGCCAATCCCAGTCCGGTACCTTTTCCTTTTTCCTTGGTGGTGAAGAAGGGTTCAAAGATCTGCGATCGCGTGCCCGCGTCCATGCCTTCACCGGTATCGCTGATCGACAGCACGATGTAAGGACCGGGAGCGACCGGCACATGTTCGCGCACAATGCCCGGGGCAAGCTCCACCTTGGTGGTTGCGATGGTCAGGGTGCCACCTTGCGGCATAGCATCGCGCGCATTGACCGCCATGTTCATGATGACCTGCTCGATCTGCCCGGGGTCGGCCTTGACCCGTCCCAGGTTGTCCTCTGTGGAGACCACCAGCTCAACGTCCTCACCCAGCAGACGCGGCAACATCTGGTCCAGGTTGCGGACTAATCGGTTCAGGTCGAGCACTGCCGGGTGCAAGGTCTGCATGCGGCTGAAGGCCAGCAGTTGCTGGACCACCCCCGAGGCCTTGCGCGTGGTTTCCAACACCTGCTCGGCATGCTTGCGCATGGCAGCCTCATCGAACCGCCGGGCCACCATGAGCTCCGCATATCCACTGATAACCATGAGCAAATTATTGAAGTCGTGAGCGATGCCCCCGGCCAGCCGGCCCACGGCTTCCATTTTCTGCGCCTGGCGAAACTGCATTTCCAAAGCGCGCCGCTCGCTGACATCGCGGATGGCGGCGGTCACCAAGACGCCCTCCTCGGTCTCCAGCAGGCTCAGGCTGACGTTGATGGGGAACTCGGTCCCATCCTGGCGCGCGCCGTGAAGGTCCATATTGGCGCCGCTCGCACGGCCATGGGCATCGGAAACAAAGCGCGAGCGGTAGGCCTCAAGTTCCGCCCGGAAACGCTCCGGAACCAGGACTTCAAGTTCCTTGGACAGCAGGTCCTCGCGGGTATAGCCGAAGAGCTTTTCCGCTTGCGCGTTGACCAGCACAATGCGGCCTTTCTGGTCAACGATCACCATGCCGTCGGGGGCCGCCTCCAACAGCTGGCGGAAGCGCGCTTCGGATTGGCGCAGGTTCGCCTCTGCGCGCTTTCGGTCGGCAACCTCCCGCTCTAGGGCTTCGGCCCGGTTCTTCAGTTCTTCATAGCGCAGCAGGTTCTCGTAGGCGACCG
>DASYTX010000137.1:0-2823 GCA_036001865.1 Terriglobales bacterium | reverse complement strand
GCGCAGTGCGCTCGGACCACTGTCTTCCCAGGAGAAGAAGGCGCACAGCAGCACATAGCCCCCGGTGTTGAGCATCCGGTTGGCCTTGGGCAGGCTTTGCTCGGGCGGAATGTATTGGAAGCTTTCGCTGAACAGCAGCAGGTCGTAGCTGTGCGGCGGCGTCAGCGCCTCCATGGTCGTTTCGTAGATCGTCACAGTGGTGCCCAGCCGTTCCCGCGCGGCCTGGGTGAGCAGTGGCGCCGGGGATACGCATTCCACTTGGTAACCGCGCTGCACGAGCAGGTGCGCCACGTGACCCGTTCCGCAGCCCACGTCCAGGATCGACTTCACGTCTTTGGGAATCTTCCCCAGCAGGAATTCGCAATAGGCGTCCTGGGCTTTGGGCAGGTTGGCTAGGTTGACCGCCAAGCCGTCCGACCAATAGCCGTAGTGCAGGTCCTCGGTCTTCAACAGCCGGGCCCCAAGGATCAGCCCCAGTTCACGCGTCGACACCTTACGACCCATTCCAGTTCTCGCGAAAAACGACTGACCAAGAAGGCACAAAGACACCAGGGATCCGATTACTCCAGGGGATTCTTTGTGTCTCTGTGGTGAGAAGTGAGTGACTAATAACAAGTATTGCTGAGGTAGAGGCGCCAGTCGAGGTAACAGGCTTTGTGCAGGCCGTAGTGAAAGGCCCGGTAGCGGAATTCGTCCACGTCGTACGCACTGCCCATAGCCCGGACTTGATCGAACACCGCGGTGATCTCCTCCATCAGCGGCGGAATGATCTCCTCGTGCTGGGGCGCGTAGGGGGACAACGTGCGCTCCAGGAAGCCGGCGCACACGCCCAGCAGCGCGAGGCGCAGATACTCGTCCAGCGGGGACGGCGCGTCTCGGGGCAGGTAGGCCGCCAAATGTTGCATCCATTCCCGCACCTGCGCATCGTTCCGCGTGCGGGCGAGGAGGGCCAGGGTCTCTTCCCGGGCCTGTACGATCGCGCCAGGCCCGTGGGTCTCCAGCATTCCCGCGAGCGGGTTGACGGGCAAGGTGTCCATGGGCCACTCTACCTGCCCCGCCAGGGAGCGCGCAAATGGCGCCTGCCACCCGGACGCTGACACCGAACTTTCCCTTCAGCGGAGTTCATCGTTTGAAGCGTATTCTCGCCATTTCGGGAAGCCTGCGGGCGGATTCCACCAATGCGCGCCTGCTGCGAGCGGGGGCGCTGCTGGCGCCGGCAGGCGTCGCGGCGTTCGTTTTCTACGATCAGCAGATTGCCAGCGTGCCGCCCTTCAGCCCCGATCTGGACCGAGACGATGTGCAGCCACCCGCACCCGTCGCTGCATTCCGGCGATTGCTGGTGGAGGCGGACGGCATCCTGATCTGCTGCCCGGAATACGCCCACGGCGTTCCCGGCGCGTTCAAGAACGCCCTGGACTGGATCGTCTCCAGCGGCGAGTTCACCGACAAGCCCACCGCGCTCATCATGGCCTCCGCCAGCGGCGCAGAGCAGGCGCGAGCCGCTCTGGTGCCGACGTTGAAGGTGATGGGCGCTGCGCTCGTTTCCGAGCACTCGATGGTGATGCGGCGCAACCACCTGGATGCGGAAGGGCGGATCACGGACCCCACCATGGCCGGCATCGTGACCGAAGCGGTGACGGCATTGCTGAAGGCATGCAACTGGAAATCGGATTGATTTGCTGGAACGGAAGGCCTGCGGAGGAATGTGCACCGGCCTATGGAAGGCCGGCCGGTGCGACGCTGCCGATTAGTCCCCGTGGCCGACGGCGGTGCTGGGCCCTTCGGGGAAGGCGCCCGGCGCCGGGCCCCAACTGAGGGAGTTCTGATACACAGTCTTCACGGTCTCCGCATACCAGATGCCGCCCCGCTTGGAAGAGATTTTGCGGTCATTCAGATACTTCGCGATCTTGTGATAGCTCAGTCCCTTCTCACGCTGCTCACGGATCACCTTCACCGTGTCCAGTTCGCTCTCCACCGCCACCAGTTTCTTGTCCTTGTAGGTGAAGCCGAATGGAGCGTGTCCCACGCGCTCACCCTTAGCGCGTTTGCGGGCGATGATCTCCCGCGTGCGGTCGGAGATACGTTTGGTGTCCCACTTGGTGATGATGTCGATTAGGCGCAGGCCGAGTTTGCCGCAGTCGGTGCGGGTGTCGAAGCCTTCCTCGATGGAGAGCAGTTGCACACCGTTGGTCATGCACATCTCGTTGATCAGCGTGTTGAGCTGGCGGATGTTGCGTGTCAAGCGGTCCAGCCGGGCGATCACAAGCACATCGAACTTGTTCTTTCCCGAATCCACGATGATCTGCTCGAGGATCGGTTGGCTCTGAGTGTTGGTTGAGGTCGTGGTCTCCTGGTAAATCTGCACCAAGTCCCAACCCTGCTTCTGCACGAATGACCGGACAATTTTGTCTTGATCGTCCAACGTGAGGTTCTTGGGTTTTTGGCTCAGAGTATTCAAGCAACTGTATCCGATGGCTCTCACGGGGTGAGATCTCCTCTCAGTGTTTCGAGCTTCCGTGCTATCCGGCCCTTCCGCGTCCCTGACTGCACAAGCGTTTGTGACAGGTTCCTAGAGTATAAGAAAATCGACCTGTTTTTCTGAAATTTGTAACAAAACCTCGGCGCCGTCAAGTGCCGACGTTTTGTTACACACTTTAGCTTGTGATTTTAGGGGAGTAACACGCCATGTGAGTCGGGAAAATTTACCCACATGGCTTGTTGGCAGGCAGGAGGCTTACGGATTGAGGCTCAATTGCAGTTCCTTCAGCCGCGCGACGAGTTTCGGATCTCGCGTAAACCCAAGCACGGTGTCCACGGCCTTCT
>DASYTX010000136.1:0-3903 GCA_036001865.1 Terriglobales bacterium | reverse complement strand
ATCGAGTCTCCTTTTCCCAATCCACCGCACCCACGCTCAGGGAAAGCATGATTGGCGCCTTGCTAAGGGGCGCGATGGTGTTCCTCCTCATCCGATCGGGCTCCTGGTTTTCGTGCTTTATAGCGCTTGGCTTCCAGGGGTACGATCTGTTATCGAGGCAATGGACAGACGCGGTTGAGTCTTCAAGGCGAATAGGGACGCTGCAAACAGCGCAAGGCAAACCACAGCCAGCCACAGGAACACACTACGGGACATTGCTGGAGGAGCCACGGGATTAAAGAGCACGGCCACCACAATGAACATGATTCCCCAACGGAACTTGTCCACCCGGTACGACTGTCCAATCACCAGGATCGCGCCCACGCAGACTGCGAATTGCAGCAGCAATTCGTAACCTGCAGACGGACGCCACAAGATGGCGGCGAGCAGTGCCACAATGGAAACCCCCTTCATGATTTTCGTAAGCACTTTGAACCTCCGGTATTCCTGTTTTGGGGGGAGAGGATAATGAAGATGGAGGGCAGCCTTGCCGCCCCCAATCCAACGAACCGTTCTGCCACCCTTAGGCTGCTGCGCGAGCAGCGATCTTGTGTGAGGTGGAATTAACGACCTCAAACGGCCGTACTTCCGGAGTTCCCTCGATCACTTTCGCCAGGGTCTTCAGTACTTCTGGGTAGGTCGTGCGGTTATAATTCTCCGCGTTCTCTTTCGAGTCCCACAGGCTGATTGCGGCCACTTCTGTTCCGTTTGGGGCGACGAAGGTGATCTCGTCCTGGAAGCCCTGCTGTTTGCGAAGGGTCGGAATAACGTCCTTCTCAAACTTTTCGGCAAATTCCGCCTGTGTGTTGGGCTTCAGGCGCAAGGAAACGATGCGAGCAAACATGTCAACCTCCTGGGTTGCGGTTGGCTAAGAAGGGAAGAACTTCAGATGGGCTGACTTAGTTCAGAAGATCTGAAAGAGTGAGAAGAGATGCTCGCTCATCAATCACGCTACTCGCATCTACTTCTTTTGTCAAGCCGGTGACGCTTTGCTGTTTGTCAGCCGGCGTTAACTCAGTTGTCCTAGCGGCGTCAATTTGTCTTGGACACAATTGTCGATCGTAGCTTGTCTCTCACTAGCTGGAGGTTCGCTTTGTAGCTAGCCAGTATTTCTTGCAGACTTGCGCCCAGGCCGAGGTAACCACGAAGCTGGCGCTCAACACCAAGCCAAGTATTTTGAGTGACACCTGACCACGCCGCACATGTTCCCCCGATCAATAATTCAGTTCGCGACTGGTGATGAGCGTAAATCGGAAGTTGTTCTGCAGAGTGTTTATGGAACAACTATCGTAATAGATCCCGTTGCCGCCACCGCCGGCCCAGTTCAGCGTCGGCAATCCGGGATTAGCCAGCAGAGCACCGGCAGGGTCCCTTGTGCGCGCCACCAGGACAGCCCCGTTGAACTGGCCGCTCCCGCCGCCACTCACATTCCAGACGCCCTGGCCGATGACCAACACAATGCCATTAAAACTGGAATTTCCGTTGCTTGTCAGCGTCCCCGTCACCAGCAGAATCCCGGCCCCACTGGTGGTACCGCTCAACGTGAGATCTCCGTTGACAACCGTGATCAACGGGTTCGCACTTGACCCGAGGTTCGGGTTGCTTATGGGGCCGGTGAGGACCTGGTTGGCATACTCGGTTACCATGCTAACGACGTTCTCCAGGCCCTGCACCGTATTCAGATTGCTGGCCTGCAGTTCCGGGTAGACATTCTGTACGTCCGTGTAAGCCCCGCCGATTCCCACATAGTGGTCGCTCCGGTTGCTCGGAATGGCGCCGCTGATGCTGGCATCAGCAGCGTTATCGACTGCCCCGACGGCGGGCATGTTCACCGTGCCGCAGGTCGTGCCCGTGCCGCTGCCGTCGTTGCCGTTGACGTAGAAGCTGTTGGAACTAGGGGCCCCGTAGGCCGGGCTGGGACCGGCCAGAGTCAAGGCCGCGGGCAGTCGTGGAAGCTGAATGCGCGCGACCTCGGCCTGCGTCATACGGCGCGATCCCCGCGCGTGCGACGTCAGAACATACACGGAGGTCATACTTGTCAGCTCGCAGCGGGCTACACCTGCCGGCAGCAGCGCCTCCCTGACACCGTTCCAGCACACCGGTGTGTTGTGCGTCGCGCTGTTCGTGCCGTCGTCGACGTAAAACGGAGCGCCTGTATTGTTGGCCTTCATGGTGATCCGCACCCACTTAAAGGGGAGGGCTGCGACGGTGTTAGCGAATGGAGCAACGCTGGTGACGTAAGGCGCGTACACTCCACTGGCGCTCGATGCGGCCGTGCAGGGTTGATTCACTCCCGGGTCGCTTAGCCCCAGACCTTGATAGTTTTGCTTGCAAAGCTGGTCATCAAAATACTTGCTGCCGCTGGTAGTTGGATTCACGGTGTCGGATCCGCCCGCGGGATTGATTACATACACCACACTACTGGGTGCGCCGGGGAGGGCTGTGGGCGGCGTGATTCGCTGGGGATGATTGCCGCGCAGTCGGTCCCGCACCTCCTGTATCCCTGCCATGGCGGCAAAGTACGCCTGCTGGGAGGACCGATAGTTGGCGTTTATGCTGGTTTCGGTGTCAGTCATGTACAACAGCCCCATGCCAATGGCGGAAAGCAACATCAGGGCGAGTACCGCCAGGAACAGGGACACACCTTCGTCTTTTCTGGGTGTCTTTTTCACTGCAGGCACCTGAACCTTCTTGGGACCTATTCAGGTTTCAGCCGCAAGCCGCCTGCCGCGAGATAGGAAAACAATAACCTATTGAATCGGGTGAACTTAATGATGAACGCCCACGGTGTGCGGCCCTGCCAGTGCCAAGGTGGGCGGGTGGCTGGTTTGATTTCGGGAAGGCACCATAGTCGGAAGACTAGCCGATGTGAGCTGCGGCGTTGGGAGACCCGAAGAATTCCGTGTCAACCAGTCAGTCCGATGCAACAGCAAACTTGCTTGGCTGAATGTTCTGGTTCATGCGGAAGAAGTTCGTAGGATCGTACTTGTTCTTCAGGCGCACGAGTCGTTCATAGTTCGAACCATAGGCGGCGCGGACGCGCTCTTCGCCTTCCTGGCCCAAAAAGTTGACATAGGCGCTGCCGGCCATCGACGGCTGCAGCGCTCCCCAAAAGCTGCGTGCCCAAGCAATGTTCTTTTCCGAATCGGCAGAGTCGGGCCAAATCCCAAGGATGAGCACGCTGTACTGCTCGCGGCGGTGGGGGAAGGCGGTCGCGGCGGCGGGAACGCGGGCCGCCACCCCGTGCAAGTGGTCCACGACTATGAAGCTCGCAGGCGAGGGCCTCTTGGCAGCATATTCGATCAAGGCCTCGATCGCCTCATCGCTCAACGCCTGCGTGAAACCGCTTTTCCAATAGTTCTGGTGCTTGGGCGGCAGCGCCGCGTCGAACGTCTTCTGGACCTCCAGATAAGGTCTTGGGCCGATCAGGTCAGCGAGTGGCGGCCCAAACTTGCGCAGCGGCTCGATCAGCTTCTCCCCCTCGTCGAGTGGCCCACAGTAGCAGATGGGGTTGGCTACCACCGGGTCCCCGTCAGGGCCGGTCAAGATTCCGGCGGCCACGGTGAGCTCATCGGGAACGTGACTGGTGAATTCGCGATGGAAGCGCAGCACCTCACGCGCCTTGCTGAAAGGGTGGATGACCATTCCACCGAGCACCGGGCCGAGGTGGTGGAGTTGGTATTCAAAGCGGGTGACCACCCCGAAGTTCCCGCCCCCGCCGCGCACGCCCCAGAACAGATCTTCGTTTTCGGTGGCGCTGGCTTTGCGCACCTCTCCATCGGCCGTTACGCTGTCCACCGAGAGCAGGTTGTCACAGGTCAAGCCGTACTTTCCCATCAGCCAACCGATCCCGCCGCCCAGTGT
>DASYTX010000135.1:0-14714 GCA_036001865.1 Terriglobales bacterium | reverse complement strand
CCCCAGTAGGCGGTGGCCGGCACCTCAATGCTGCCCATGCTGTCGGACTCCACGCGCGTCTTCGGTTTCTCCATCACCGTCGCCATCATGCGCTCCTATGAAGAGGAGATCGTATGAACCAACACGGAATTATCGCACCGGCCCGACAGCCAGATACAGAAAAGCAAGCACAGTACAGTAGTCAGCGATCATCCCGGCGAGCCCTGCTGAATGCTATCTTTGAACCTCACACTGCCAACTGGACATCCAACTGCCTTTCATGTCTTCCGATCCTATCTTCGATGCCCTGGTGATCGGCGCCGGGCCAACTGGCATGGCGACGGCCATTGAGGTCCAGCGCGCCGGCATGTCGGTGGTCCTGGTGGAGAAAGGCTGCCTGGTCAACTCGCTGTTTCACTACCCGGCCAATCTCGTTTTCTTCACTACGCCGGAATTGCTGGAGATCGGCGACATCCCCTTCCCCAGCGCCCACCCTAAGCCTACGCGCCCGGAGGCTCTCGAGTACTACCGTAAGGTTGCCGAGCACTACCATCTCGACGTCCGCCAGTACCAGCGGGTCGAAGAGGTCAGCGGGGACGACGCTTCTTTCCGCGTACGGGCCCTTGACCGGCACCGCCGCGGTCACGAATACGAGGCCCGCAAGCTGGTGCTGGCCACCGGCTACTACGATCTGCCCAACCACATGGGCATCCCCGGCGAAGACCTGCCCAAGGTCTTCCACTATTACCGCGAGCCGCACCCCTATCACGCCTGCGACGTGCTCGTCATCGGCGGCAAGAACTCGGCCGCCATTGCCGCTTTGGAGTTATGGCGGCACGGCGCGCGTGTGATTCTAGTGCACCGCGGCCACGGCATGAGCAGCAGCGTCAAATACTGGATCAAGCCCGATATCGAAAACCGCATCAAGAACCGCGAAATCACCGCTTACTTCAACTCCCGCGTGCGCGAGATCGGGCAGGACTACGTCGTGCTCGACACTCCTACCGGCGACCTGCGTCTCAACAACGACTTTGTCTTCGCCATGACCGGCTACCACCCGGATTTCGAGTTTCTGACCCGCTTGGGCATCAAGCTGACCTCTCCTGACTGCCGCCCGGTCTGCAATGCGGAAACGCTCGAGAGCAACGTGCCCGGCGTTTATCTGGCCGGCGTGATTGTCGCCGGCTCAAAGACCAGCGAGATCTTCATTGAGAATGGCCGCTTCCATGGCAAGCTGATTGCCCAAGACATCAAGCGCACGCTCGGGAAATGATTAGCAAACCGGCCCTTTAGGATGAAGGGCATCTCAACGGGCCTCATTTAGCGAGGAATATCGGCTTACGGTGCCAGCCGAACATTCGACGACGTGAACTCGTCCACGCTCCGCTGCATCAAAGCTGATGATCGGTCCGGACAAACGTAACTTGACCCTGGCGAGGGAAAGTAGCAGAATTTACCTGGCGTAACCCTTTGTCCGACCCGCGGTGGGTGTCTTATGAAGTCCGCACTGAGCGGAGCGTGCAGGCGTTCTCTGGCAACTCTTCTCTGTTTCCAACTGGTGGCATTACCTGCCTCCGCGCAAAGCCCAGCCAATCCACCGGCAGGGCAGGTCAACGCATTTGTTCCTGCAGCCTCCCGTAACGCCCAACCTCTTAAACTCAAGGAAGAAGTTGATTGGCGCGATGTCCTCAAGACCGACCGCTCCGGGCGGGCACGCCTGAACTTGCGCGACGGTTCCATCCTCAGCCTGGGTTCCAACAGCGAACTGAAAGTCCTGCAGCACGAGCCCAACTCGCAGCAGACGACGTTGCAACTGGAATTCGGCCGCCTGCGCAGCCGCGTCGTGTCTCTCACCAAGCCGGATGCCCACTTCGAAGTCCGCACCCCCGTGGCAGCGGCAAAAGTGCTGGGCACCGACTTCTTCGTGGAATACCTTCCGGCCGGCAACACCTTGCGCGTCATCTGTTACAGCGGATCGGTGCTGGTGAGCGGCGCCGGCACCTACGCCGGCCAGAGCGTGCGCGTGAATGCCGGGCAGATGATCCAGTTCAGCTCAGGCAATGTCGGTGCTCCGCAAGCGACACCCAATGCCGTGCAACTGGATAGCATCGCTGAAACCACCGCCGAGCCCTCGGGAATGAAGTCGGCTTCCGGATCGCACCTGCTCCGTAATGTGCTGATCGGGGCTGCGGTCGCCGCGACCGGTGTGGTCATTGGACTGGTTGCCACTCGTGGAGAAAGCGCCGCCGGGGCCAGCAGCACCGCCGACAAGAAGAGCCAGTAATCAAGGCTCAGCCTTCGGCCGCCACTTCCATCGGCGAGAGGATTCGGTCTCACCCCGCCTGGGAAGGGATGGCAAGCGGCTAAGTGCGAAATGCCAAGTGCTTATTGCTTATCGCTCGCCAAGCTACTTCAACAAGTACTCCCTTATGAACATCACCGTCGAATAGAAAAGAAAGTCGGCATTCTTCTTCTTGGCGAAGCCGTGGCCTTCGTCCTTGGCCAGCAGGTACCAGACCGGGCTTCCGTTCTTGCGGACAGCGGCCACGATTTGCTCGGCCTCGCTGGCCGGGGCCCGTGGATCATTCAGTCCCTGCACGGCAAACAGCGGCTTGGTGATCTTCTGCGCGTTGTTTAGTGGCGCGATCCGCTCCAGGAACTCGCGCATCTTGGGATCTCGCTCGTCGCCGTATTCCACCCGCCGCAGGTCCTGACGGTAGGGCGAGGTGTTTTGCAGGAAGGTGACGAGATTGGACAGACCCACATATTCCAGCGAACAGCAGATCTTGTCGTTGTAGTTGGTGGCCACAGCCAGGGTCATGAACCCGCCGTAGCTGCCGCCGGTGACCATAATGCGGTCGCCGTCCAGGTCGGGCCGCGTCTTGATCCAGTCCAGCAGCGCCCCGATGTCCTTGTAGGAATCTTCGCGCTTGAAGCCGTTGTCGAGCGTGAGGAAAGTCTTCCCATATCCCGACGAGCCGCGCACGTTGGGATAAATGATGACCACGCCCAGTTCGTTGAGGTAGTAATTGTCCCGCCCCAGGAACTCGGGCTGTGCCTGGCCTTCCGGCCCACCATGAATATCAATAATCACCGGGCGCTTGCCGGTGAATTTCGCCGCAGGCCGGTAGAGGAAGCCGGAAATTTTCTTGCGGTCGAAGCTCGTCCACTCGATCAGCTCAGGCTCGCTGAAGTTTTCGGTGACGATCCCTCCGGTCTCGCTGAAGGTCCAGCGCTCCACCTTGCCGGTCTTGATGTTCAACGAGTACACGTCGGCAGGTGACCGCGCCGATTCCAGGCAAAAGCCCAAGTCAGCGTTGTTGCGGTGCCACAAAATGTTGGTCACCAGCCCGTTCGCCAGCTTGGGCACGGGCATTTCCTTGTGTGTCGCTGTTGACATCAGGTGCAGCTTCTGGAAGCCGGCTTCGTTGGTGACAAACGCCAGCGCCTTGCCGTCGTCGCTCAGGTCGAACTCGACGACGTCCCACGGAATGCTGCTGGTAAGGTAAGTGTGCATCTTGGTTGCGAGGTCAACCAGCGCCAGCCGCTGAAACTCCGAATCCTTGTCGGTGACCGTGTAGAACGCCTTGCCGTCCGGTGTGAACTCACCACCGCCGTAAAACACTTTCTCCCCGCCCTTCGGCGTAATCAGCGTTTTGGTGCCGCTGGTTGCATCCATCAGCCAAAGGTAGCTCTCGTTGGCCGAGATCTCCTCCAGCACCAGCAACTGCTTGTCATCGTCTGACCAGTCAGCAGCGAACCAACCACCGCCTTCGAGCTGTGCCAGCATGCGGCCCGACTTTGGGTTCGAAGGGTCGATCACGTGCAGGTCCACGTCCTTACCGTTGCGCCGCGTCGACCCATAGACCATCCGGTCGCCCCCCGTGGACCACACCCGCCCGGTGTTGCGCGACTTTCCGTCGGTCAGCAGGGTGACATCCCCGTTGGCCAGGTCGTAGCGGTAATACTGGAAAAACTCGCTGCCTCCGATGTCCTTGTTGAAGACAAAGAAGTCTGCCTGGCGCGGATTGAAAGCCGCAGCCGGCACGCGCTCCGGGAAAAAGGTGAGCTGCCGCCGGTCTCCACCCGGGAACTTGACCAGGTGGATCTGCGCCGTGTTGGCAAAGCGCGTACGCACCAGCATCTCCCGCCGCGTCGGATGCCAATCCGTCAAGATGGCCGAGCGGAACTCGGTATAGCGGTTGACTTCGTCAGCCAGGCTGGAGCTGATCTTCGGGACGCCCTGAACTACCAGGTTGTCTCCAGGCGTGATCTCGGGCGTTTCGGCAGAGACAGCGCCGCATGCAAGCAGCAGGGAAGCGAGCAACGGGAGCAATAGGCGCATCGTTTTCATTGTGATGTTCCAGGAGTCACAGGGTGGATTCTGCTAGGCCATCGGCAGCCCTATGCAGGTCGTATTCCGACAGTTAGACACTTGTGACCGCGCTTCGTGAGCAACCCAGCGCTAGAAGGGGATGTCCTCGTCCGTGATCTCCGCCGACGGTTCCGTCTCCGGCACGCGCTGATCGAGCCCGCCCCCTGCAGCGGCCCCGCGCGACTTCCCGCCACCCTCAGACTCGCCTTCCGGACGCCCACCCAGGAGGACGAGATCCTGGGCAACTATCTCGGTGGTGTAGCGTTTCTGACCCTGCTTGTCTTCCCAGGAGCGGGTCTGCAGCCGGCCTTCGATGTACACCGTGCGCCCCTTCTTCAGGTACTCGCCGGCGATCTCCGCCAGCCGCTGCCACAGCACCACGTTGTGCCACTCCGTGCGGTCCTTCCATTCGCCGCTCTTGTCTTTGTAGCGTTCGTTGGTGGCCACGCTCACCGTTGCCACCGCCGTGCCTTGCGGCGTGTACTTCACTTCGGGATCCTTCCCGAGGTTGCCGATGATGATGACCTTGTTGACGCTCTTTGCCATCGAGGGCTCCACTTCTCCCGGGGTGTTGTGGGCAATATATCAGTTTTCAGCCGCGTTCCGCCGCCACCGCTCTCAGGCGCGTTGTGAAAACTGACCCTGCTTGAGCTGCCACATCATCAAGAATGATTTTGCAGCGCATGGTGCAACCGGGCGTCTGTAACCACTCTGAGGAGAAAGGAGGCAATTCATGGCCGGCAACGTGAAACCGATACCGGAGGGCTACCGCAGCATTACTCCCTACCTGCTGATTAAGGGCGCGGCAAAGGCGATTGATTTCTACAAGAGCGTGTTTGGCGCCACCGAACTCATGCGCTTTGACGCGCCCGACGGAAAGATCGGCCACGCCGAACTCATGATCGGCGACTCCCGCCTCATGCTGGCCGACGAGTATCCCGAGATGGGTTTCAAGGGCCCGCAATCTTACGGTGGCTCCGGCGTTCTCATCCACCTGTACGCCACCGCTGTGGACGAAGTGGTCGCGAAGGCCACGGCTGCTGGCGCCAAAATCGTTAAGCCCGTGCAAGACCAGTTCTACGGCGATCGCACCGGTACTTTCGAAGATCCCTTCGGCCATCTCTGGAGCGTCGCCACTCACATAGAAGACGTTTCCCCGGAGGAGATGAAGCGGCGCATGGCGGCCATGGCTGGTTGACCCTAGAGGCCCCCCGGCAGCGGCTTTCGCAGCTCCACCCTGTCGCTCCTCGGGAACGAGATGGGCCTGATGTCCACAAAGCTAAGTCTCTGAAATGCCAACCACTTGCGTCGCCCCCACTCGCCCCCTTGCTACACCGCTCAACCCCAAAAATCTGCCGTTCGATACAAAGCGGTTACTCCAGTAACAGCAGGCCACAAAAATAGGCGGGAATACGTGCGCCCTAACTCGCAAAGCGAGCAGTCCATTTTTGAGAGCCGCCCCGTCAAGGGGACAAAGAAGGTGGAGAGATGAGCACTTCGATGCATCCCGCACCGCAGGCCGGATTAGTACAGATCAACCCCATCGAGGAGGTCATTAGCCAGCGTGTGGCCGAAGAACGGGCCCGCCTGGAGAAGGAGCTGGGGGTTGTCCACCGGGAAATCCATCATTTCCATAAGCCCATCGAGCGCCCCTTCACCGCCGACCAGCGTTACCGCACCACCATCCTGTTCGGTGGTTTCACGTGGAAGCACGAGAAGCTGATCCACGGCGCCCTGGAAGGGCTGGGCTACAAGTGTGAGGCTCTGCCGACTCCCAACGTGATGGCCTTCCAGTTGGGCAAGGAATACGGCAACAACGGCCAGTGCAATCCCACCTACTTTACCGTCGGCAACTTGGTGCAGTACCTGCAGAAGCTGGAAGCATCGGGCGTCAAGCGCCAGGACCTGATCGGCAACTACATCTTCCTCACTGCTGGTGCCTGCGGCCCGTGCCGCTTCGGCATGTACGAGGCCGAATACCGGCTGGCCCTGCGCAACTCCGGCTACGACGGCTTCCGAGTCATGCTGTTCCAGCAATCGGGTGGCCTGGATCAGTCCGAAGCCGAAGCCGGCCTGCTAATGAATCTCGATTTCTTCCTCAACCTGCTGAACGGGATCAACATGGGCGACTGCATCAACGAGGTGGCCTACTACATTCGCCCGTACGAGACCCAGCCCGGCGCCACCGACGCCATGGTGGATGAAGTCATCGACTTCATGTACGAGACGCTGAAGCGTAAGTCGCCCTGGTCGGTGGAAGAGAAACTGGGCAAGATCGCCGACAAGGTGCCTATGAAGGGCATGGTGAACTACCTCGGCAAGTTCCTGGAGCAGCTCTACAGCGAGGACTACGTCAAGGGGCTCAACCACTGCCGCGACCGCTTCAACTCGGTCGAAGTAGATCGCCTCAAGGTAAAGCCCATCGTCAAGGTCACGGGCGAATTCTGGGCGCAGACCACCGAGGGCGACGGCAACTTCAACATGTTCCGCTTCCTGGAGCGCGAGGGCGCCCAGGTGATCGTCGAGCCCATCGCCACCTGGATCAACTACCTCATTCACCAGGCCGTCCAGAAGACACGCGACCGCCGTGGCCTGGAGGAAGGCGCCGTTCTGCCGCCGGCGTGGCGCATCGACAAGCACGCCAGGATCGAGTGGAACTACCGCAACACGGTGATGAAGCTCAAGGCCGCCGAGATGATCTTCGCGCGCGAATACCACAAGATCATCGAGGCCCTGGGCGGCACCGGTCACAAGCTGGTCAATCAGTACGAGCTGCAGCGCGTCGGCCATCCCTACTACAACACCCGCGCAGAAGGTGGGGAAGGACACCTGGAAGTCGCCAAGAACATTTACTACACCAACAAGGAACTGGCGCACATGGTGCTCTCGCTTAAGCCCTTCGGCTGCATGCCCTCCACGCAGTCTGACGGTGCGCAGTCGGCCGTGGTAGCCCACTTCAAGGACATGATCTACCTGCCCATCGAAACTTCGGGCGAGGGCGAGGTCAACGCTCACAGCCGCGTACAGATGGCGCTGGGCGAAGCCAAAGCCAAGGCCAAGCTGGAATTCAAGGCGGTGTTGGAGACCATCGGCAAGAGCGTCGAGGAGCTGCGCGGCTATGTCAACGAACATCCCGAGCTGCGGGGCGCCCTCTACAAGGTCCCCAAGTACAAGGGCGTCATCGGTACCGCCGCCAATTTCGCCGTCGATGTCGCCGAGAAGATGGGAACGAACGTGCCGTACCACCTGGACGTGCACTGAGTCCTTCGTGTTCCTTCGTGCCCTTTGTGGTTAACCGGGTTTCAGGAGAACCATGCCAGGATTAACTGACAAGGCCGTACCGGATAAGAAATACGACCTTCTGTGGATGGGCATCGACGTCGGCTCCACCACGGTGAAGGTCATCGTCGTGGACGATTCCAACGACGACATCCTTTGGCAGGACTACCAGCGCCACGACACCAAGCAGCCGGAAAAGGCGCTGGAGATGCTCAAGCGCATCGAGGCCGACCTCCCCGCCACCCCCAAGGAAAACTACCGCGCCTTCATCACCGGCTCCGGCGGCTCCACCGTCGGCAAGCACGTGGGCGCCAAGTTCGTCCAGGAGGTCAACGCCGTCTCCTTGTCCGTGGAGAAGCTCTACCCCGACTGCGGTTCCGTCATTGAACTCGGCGGGCAGGACGCCAAGATCATCATCTTCAAAGAAGATCCTGAAACCGGCAAGAAGAAGAAGCTGCCATCAATGAACGATAAGTGCGCGGGCGGCACCGGCGCGGTCATCGACAAGATCAACGCCAAGCTGCGCATCCCCTCCGACCAGCTTTGCAATATGGGCTACTTCGGGCTGAAGCTGCACCCGGTGGCCGGCAAATGCGGCGTCTTCGCCGAGACCGACATCAACAGCCTGCAGAAGCAGAGCGTCCCGCCGGACGAGCTGATGGCCTCGCTGTTCGAGTCCATCGTGCAGCAGAACCTCTCCGTGCTGACTCGCGGCAACACTCTGCGTCCGGTCGTGCTCCTGCTGGGTGGCCCCAATACGTATATCAAGGGAATGCGCGACTGTTGGAAGTCCAACATCCCCAAGATTTGGGAGGAGCGCAACTACCCTCTGCCCGAAGGGGTTGATCCCCAGGAACTCGTCCGCACGCCTGACAATGCGCAGTACTTTGCCTGCATCGGCGCCATCGAGTTCGGCAGGCAGGAAGATCCGGGCGTGGGCACCTATCTCGGTTACGAGAAGCTGGAGTGGTACATCACCGAGGGCCGCAACGTCGAAAAGATGAAGAAGGGCGGCGGCGCGGCGCTCGCCAAGGACGAGACCGAACTCGCGGCTTTCAAAGAGAAATACAAAAAGAAGTCATTCACGCCCGCCAAGTTCGAAGCCGGCCAGGTGGTGGAGGGGTTCATTGGCATCGACGGCGGTTCCACCTCTACTAAGGCCGTCCTGGTGGACAAGGACCGCAACGTCCTCTGCAAGACCTACCAGCTCTCCAAGGGCAATCCCATCGAGGACACGCAAGAGGTCCTCGCCAAGGTCGCCAAGCAGGTCACCGACCAGGGCGCCACGCTCAACATATTGGGCGTGGGCACCACCGGCTATGCCAAGGACGTCCTCCGGGACACCGTCGGTGCCGACGTCGCTCTTGTCGAGACCGTCGCCCACACCCAGGCCGCCCTGCACTTCTATCCCGATGCCGATGTGATCTGCGACGTCGGTGGCCAGGACATCAAGATCATCATCCTCAAGGACGGCCGCGTCAAAGACTTCAAGCTCAACACCCAGTGCTCCGCCGGAAACGGCTACTTCCTGCAGGGCACCTGCGAGGCCTTCGGCTACAAGGTCGAGCAGTTCTCCGACATCGCTTTCGCCGCCAAGGCCTTCCCCCAGTTCGGCTACGGCTGCGCTGTCTTCATGCAGTCCGACATCGTGGACTTCCAGCGCCAGGGCTGGAAACCGGAAGAGATCATGGCCGGGCTGTGCAACGTCCTGCCCAAGAACATCTGGCTGTACGTTTCCCAGATCCCCAACCTATCGGCCATCGGACGCAGGTTCGTCCTGCAGGGCGGCACCCAGCACAATCTGGCCGCGGTGAAGGCGCAGGTGGACTTCATCGAGTCGCGCTTCAAGGGCAAGGACGTGCAGGCCGAGGTCATCGTTCACCAGCATTGCGGCGAAGCCGGCGCCATCGGGTGCGCCTTCGAGGCCGTGCGCCTGTGGGAGAACGGCAAGACGACCGAGTTCATCGGCCTGGAGAGTGTGGCCTCCATCAGCTACACCACCGCGCGCAACGAGGACACGCGCTGCTATTTCTGCAAGAACAAGTGCCTCCGCACCTTCATCGATGTGGTCGCCGCCGTCCCCAATCCCAACTACAAGCCGCCGGCCAAGACCAAGGTGCCGCTCGCGCCCGGCGCCCAGCGCCTCATCATCGCCACCTGCGAGAAGGGCACGGTGGAGAACGTGGAGGAGATGCGCGTCATCAAGGGCAACATCGACAGCATCAAAAAGGAAAACCCCAACCTGGTCGAGATCGCCGCCAAGACGGCGTTCCGCAGCTACGAGCCGCCCGTGGTCGCCGACCCCCTGCCTAAATACCAGATCACGAGAGCGCAGAAAGAGCGTGCCGCGCTCATGAAGAAGCGCGAAGAGCTGAAGATCGGCATGGCGCGCGCCCTCAATATGTATTCGTGCGGCCCGTTCTTTACCGCCTACTTCGAGTCGCTAGGCCTGAAGGCCGAGAACCTCCTTTGGTCCGACTACACCACCGAGCAGCTCTACAAGGAAGGTGCCAAGCGCGGCGCGATCGATCCCTGCTTCCCCTCCAAGGTGGGCATCCCACACGTGCACAATTTATTGTACGTAGTCCATCCCAAGAAGCAGCTCGACGTCATCTTCTTCCCCATGATCGACTCACTGCCCAGCTTCCTGAAGTACACGCAATCCAACCGCGCTTGCCCCACGGTGACCACTACCCCGGCGTCGGTGAAGGCTGCGTTCATCAAGGAAGGCGACCTGTTCAAAGAGAAGGGCGTCATCTGGAAGGACACGCTGATCTGCCTGCACGACGAAAAGATCGCCCACCGGCAGATGTACCTCGACTGGAAGGACGTCCTCGGCCTGAGCGAGGAAGAGAACTGTCGTGCCGTTCAGCAAGGTTTCATTGCGCTGGACAAGTTCGCAGATGGCCTGCGCGACCAGGCGCGCGAGATCCTGCGCCGGCTCGAAGCTGAGGACAAACTCGGCATCGTCCTGCTGGCTCGCCCCTACCACCACGACCCGGGCATCAATCACGAGATCCTGGAAGAGTTCCAGAAGCTTGGCTACCCGATCTTTTCCCAAGATTGCCTGCCGCTGGACGAAGAAATCATCTGGCGGCTGTTCGGTGACGAAGTCCGCGCCGGCATGATCCAGCACCCGCTCGATGTCTCCGACGCCTGGAAGAACTCCTACTCGGAGAACACCTCGCGCAAGGTCTGGGCAGCCAAGTACGTCGGTCGGCATCCCAATCTCGTGGCCCTCGAGCTCTCCAGCTTCAAGTGCGGGCACGACGCACCCATCTACACCGTGGTCGAGGAAGTCGTCGAGCACACTGGGACACCTTACTTCTGCTTCAAGGACATCGACGAGAACAAGCCCACGGGCTCGATCAAGATCCGTGTGGAGACCATCGGCTACTTCCTCAAGCGCTACCGCGAGGACATGGTGCGCAACCGGCAGAAGATCACCACGGTCGAGGAGCGCCTGCGCCAGTTTGAAGAAGGCCTACGCCGCGAACTCACCCTCGCCGCCAGCTTCGGTCGTCCGCCGAGCTGCGGGGACGAGGCAGCTCCCGCCGAGCTGGTCACCATCGGCAACTTACAACCGCCGCCGGCTCAGCTCGCGCAGCTCAGCGGAGACTGATCCCCGCTTAGACGAAACCGCGCGACTGTCGTAGACTTCTCACCCACCCACGGACGTTAGGCCTGCCACGGGTCTGCGTGGTAGGCTCCGCGCTCGTGCCTGACAGGCCAAGATGGCGCCCAACGGGTTCAGCCGTTACCAGCTCAAGGTCCTCGCGGTTCTGACGCTGTTGAATTTCATCAACTATGTCGACCGCCAGATCATCTTTCCGCTCTTCCCTCTCATCCGCCGCGACTTCGGCCTGACCTATTCGCAACTCGGCGCGCTGGCCACGGCATTCACCGTTGTGCTGTCCCTGGGCACGCTGCCGTTCGGCCTCCTGGCAGACCGCATCTCGCGCAAGAAGGTGATTAGCGCCGGCGTGGTGGTGTGGAGCCTGGCGACCTTCCTCACTGGTCTCAGCCAGTCCTTCCGCACACTGTTGGCGGCGCGTGCCCTTGTGGGGATAGGCGAAGCTGCCTACACTCCTGCAGGTACAGCCATTATTAGCGCCACCTTCCCGCAGGAAGTCCGCGCCAGCGTCCAAGGCTACTTCAACGCGGGGATGTTCGCCGGCGGCGCCACCGGAATCGCGCTCGGAGGCGTGCTGGCTAACTGGCTTGGCTGGCGCCCGGCCTTCTTCATCGTCGGCATTCCCGGCCTACTCCTGGCACTCACCATTCGCGGGTTGAAGGAGCCCGAGCGCCAGGAAACGAAGCATGGCCTGCCGGTTCGCGATCTGCTGCGCGTCCCTGCCTACGTGATGATCCTGATCAGCGGCTGGTTCGCTAGCTTTGCCGGTTATGGCTACGTCGCCTGGGGGCCGGCCGTGGTGCAGGAGTTCAAGCGCTTCGGCCCGCTGGAGGCAGGCGTGACGCTGGGCTTGATCGTGGTGGTTGCTGGCTTGGCCGGAATCCTGACGGGAGCGTTCTTGTCGGACCGCTTGGCGCGCAGGGTACCCTGGGGGCGGGTGGCCATTGTTCCCGTCGGCTTCGTGATCTCGGCGCCACTCGTCTTCCTTGCGCTACACACAGAGAGCAAGCCCCTCTTCGCAATCCTATTTGGTTTGGGCGCTTATTTCCTGAGCTGGTATCACGGTCCAGTGACCGCTGTTATCCATGACTTGATTCCCTCACGCGGGCACGGCACTGCCATCGGCATCTATCTCTTCTTCGTTAACTTCTTCGCCATGGCGGTGGCCCCACTGCTCATAGGCGAGATCGCTGACCGCTCCAACCTACTGTGGGGATTGCACGCCGCCATCGCTGCCCAACTGATTGGGGGACTGCTGTTCTTTTATGTTCTCGTGCTGATTCGTCGTCACGGCCTGAACCATCCGGCCATGGCGCCCTATCGCAGAAACGAACTGAGTGCGGGGGCGGCATGAGCCCGTTACAGCCCCGCCTCTACCCATGATCGCTTTGCTACAATGTCGCTAGCCGTCGCTGGAGCAGGGAACCGTGCTGATGGAAGCCGACAAGGTGATGTTCGAGATCTACCGTGAGGACACCTACACGGGCCGCTACCGCGTGGTGTACTTCACGGAGTTGAACGAACACAATAAGGAATACGAGATCAACCGCGCCCTCGCCGGGGAGCATTTCTACGACGGCTTCATCAAGAACTTTCGCAAGGACGAGGCCAAGGAGATCATCGAGGGCCTGCTCAAGCGCCTCAACGACGGCGAGAAACTGACTTCTTCTGATATCGAAGCCGCCCTGGCCAACCACATCCCAGCTCCTAGCGGCAAGAGCTAACTCCGTCTGCCTCGCGCCCACCACCACGTCCCCAGCGCAAGCAACGCTGTTGCGAGCATGAAGTAAAGCTCCAACTTCCCCATACGCGTCAGCAACAGGATCGAGAAGAGGACGGCCAGCGACGCGATTAGATCGCCTGCAGGCAGCTGAAAGGCCGCCGGTGGTGCTGCTTTTCTCCGCAGCACCGGAAGGGCCGCACAAACCGCCCCGTAGCTGAACAGGCGCGAGATCGCGGAAAGCGTGGCGTTCCAGCGAAAATCTCCCACCACGGCCAGCATCCACACCGCCGTTGCGAACGCGATAATGGAAATATATGGCGTACGGAAGCGCTCATGGACGGCGGCGAAGGCCGGCGGAAACTCGCGGTGCTCTGCCAGCGCATAGGTCAGCCGCGGCGTATTCAGCGTCTGTGCCGACAGGTATCCGTAGACGGACAACATCGCGCCGACCGTCATCAGGACCGCTCCGCCGTTTCCCAGGAAGACCCGCGCCGCCGCCGCCAGGGGCCGTGTGCTCGCGGTCGGCTCGGGCAGCACCGCCTGCACGATCATCTGCACCGCGATGTACAACGCTGTCAGCAGCGCCAGTGCCGTGAACAGGGCGAACGGTGCATCGCGGCGCGGGTTCCGCGCCTCCGCCATCGGCATCAGTGCGCCGTCGAAGCCACCATAAGCGAAGGCCAGCAGGAGCACCGCCTGTAACCAGTCGGCTCCTGTAGCCGACACCGGGGCGCTTCTTACCAGCCCCTCATGGTGCAGCGCGAGGTATGCCGCGCCAGCAATCACAAAGATGAGCAGCGGCACCAGCTTGGCGGCAGTAAAGACGTTGCTCAACTGCGTCCCGCTGCGCACTCCGCGATAGTTCACCGCCGCCAGCATTCCCAGCAACGCAGTCAATATCG
This sequence comes from Terriglobales bacterium, assembly GCA_036001865.1. GTDB lineage: Bacteria > Acidobacteriota > Terriglobia > Terriglobales > Acidobacteriaceae > DASYTX01. The sequence goes on along the minus strand of DASYTX010000135.1, from coordinate 822 downwards.
CGATTCGCACCGCGCCGCTGTTGGACGCCGGGAACAGCTCCGCCAGATATTGCGTGAAGATGTTGGCGTTGGCAGCGGCAGCGCTGATCCTTACCAGCCACGAGACCCACGCCACCTGTATGCCCAGGAAACTCCCAAACGCATGGCGAGTGTAGAGGTAGGCTGCGCCCGCTTCGGTGAAGCGCGACGCCACTTCGGCGTAACACGCGACCGTCAGCAGGGTGACGAGCGCTGCGATGACGTACGCCCACAGGCTCAGCCGGCCCAGCAGACCTGCCATCACCGACGGCAAGCCGAATACAGCGCTGCCCAGGATGGAGTTGACGACCAGTGCGGTCAGGCTCCAGCGCCCGATGGCACGCACCAGTCCTCCCTGTGAGGGCGCTTTCACCCGCCCGGCAGTATAGCGTGCGGCCTGCCGCAGTTATGCCGTTCTGAATTGCCCTTATTATGCCCTTGAATGGCGACTGAACCCGACCCCAAACCCGCCGGCTGAGTACATGCCGCCTCCTTCGATCTTCAGAGAAAGAAAAAGGGCACCCTTGCGGGTGCCCCAAGTCGGCTACTCAGCCTTAATTCACTTCTTTGGCACTGGCTCACCCCGGACCTCGGCGAGCCATAGCGGGTGGTGGGTCCTGGCCCAATCTTCTGAAACTTCGCCGCGGACGACGGAGGTGAAGCCCTCGCGCACGACGGCCAATCCCATGTAGACGTGGATGATGAACGCGCCGATGGTGAGCAAGGCGGCGACCACGTGCACCAGGATGGCAAGGTAGCGCAGCCAAACCAGGGTCCAGGGGATGGAGCCGATGAACCACAGCC
>DASYTX010000134.1:0-2851 GCA_036001865.1 Terriglobales bacterium | reverse complement strand
CGGAGCCAAATGAAGGAACGTTTCGGTGGCGGGGCGAACACGCGGCAGGAGCTGATCAAAGAGCTGTTCCGCGACAACCCCAACCAAGCCGAAATCCAGAAGCGCGTTGAGACACTGCAGCAGCAGCACGAGCAAATGCTCAACCAACTCGTCGCCTCTGGGCTTGAACTGAACAAGGTGTTCACGCCGGAGCAGCGCGCCGAGTTGCAGAAGGCGCTGGAGGAGAAGGCGCAGGTGCGCGAGAAAATGCGCGAGCGCATGCGCCAGCGTTGGAGCGAACAGCAACCTGAGACCCAAAGCAAGTAGTACGTGTCGAGTTGTTACGGCCGCAGGACCGCAGCCGAGCCAGGGTAAGCGACACCCGGCCTGAGCTGCGGTCCTGCGTTGCTCAGCAGCAGCAGTTTCCGATGGCGACTCGCCGGCATCCCACTGGCTAAAAGCAATCAAATGAGAGGGCCAGTATGGGTCTTATCGAGGCGCTGAGGAAGGCGGAAGACCAGGCCAGGCAGACGGCGCGGCGAAGCATGGAACGCGCCATGGGAAGCCTGGATGACGCGGAACGCGCCATCCGCCGGCGCATGCGCATCTATCCCAAATCGCTGGCGGCGATGCGGGTGATAGATGGGGCGCGTCGGGAGCCGCCGGCGGTCAGCAGCACCGATCCCAGCGATCCGCGACGCTTCGAGGATGCGCAGCGCCGAGCCATCGTCAGCGTGCACGGTCGCGACCTCAGCGAGGAGGACATGGAAAGGCAGCGCAAGACGGCGTAGCGCTTGATAACGCATGGGAGAGCGTGTAATCGGCTGCTCTCCGGGCTCTCCGCGTTGGCGATCCTGCACCGGCAGCGAACTCCTGCCGGTCCTTATTTTTTCTTGTCGCGATCCGCAGGTGGGGTGCTAACCGATCCCGCTGGCCGGCGGAAGGGTACGATGGCCCCGCGGGAGGCATCCACATGTTCCACCGCCCGCGCCAGCATTTCCTTCTGTACGAAGTTGACAAACTCCTGCATCTCCCGCTGCATGGCCTCCATGCGCTCGCGCATCTGCAGGATGATGGCCATGCCGGCGATGTTCACGCCCAGGTCGCGCGCGAGGGAAAGAATGAACTCCAGGCGCTCGAGATCCTCCTCGGTGTAGAGACGGGTGTTGCCCTCCGTGCGCGAGGGCTTCAGCAACCCTTCGCGCTCGTACAGCCGTAGGGTCTGCGGATGGATGCTGTACATCTCGGCCACGGCTGAGATCATGTAGGCACCCTTCGTTTTCCTTTTTGCCACTGGTTCCTTCGCTTCGCTCAGGATTTCGCCTGCAGGCTCAGACGCCCGCAAAGCGGCTCAACATGTATGCGCCTTTGGTTTTCCGTTTCGCCATGTCTGTTCACTCAGGATTCGCGAACTCGCCGGCAGTGCCTGCCCGTTCAACCCAGGCGGTGCCTGCAGCCGCGTAAACCAAATGCTGGATGCCCCTCCACAGCACCTGCTTCTCGGCCGTCATTCCCAGCTTTTCCGCGACGCGGCAGGCGGGTTGGTTTTCCGGCCGCACCAGCGCGACGATGCGGTTCAATCCCAAACGCCGAAAACCGTGATAAAGGCACGCGCCTGCGGCCTCGGTCGCATAACCCTTGCCCCACACACTGGGCCGCAAGTGATAGGCAACTTCGATCTCGTCCCGCCCATGGACATGCTGTCGCGCCAGGCCGCAATCGCCGATCACTTCGCCCGAAGCTCTCAGCACCACAGCATAGAGGCCGTGTCCCTCTTTTCTGTATTGCTGCAGGTTGCGCTCGATTAGCTCCTTGACCTCCGCGGGCGTGAGCACGCGCGGAAAGTAGCGCATGGCTTCGGCATCGCTCCACACCGCTGCCAGGCTGTCCGCGTCGGCCGGGGTGAGATGGCGCAGCGTCAGCCGCGGCGTCTCTACCACCACAGTCGCCCCCGAGGTTTCTGTGCTGCTCACACCTGCCTCCACAACTCTGCCCGGGGATCCTCCGGATTCAGCCGCGCCAACTCGCGCAGGATCTCCTTCGAGCGCTCGTCCTGTACCTGTGGCACCACGATCTTGACCTCCACAATCTGGTCGCCGCGCTTGCCCTCCGCTTTGGCTGAAGGTACGCCCTTTTCGCGCAGGCGCAGCTTCTGCCCGGTCTGCGTTCCCGGGGGAATGCGCAGCAGGGTGCGGCCCTCGATGGTGGGCACCTCGATCTTGGCGCCCAGCGCCGCTTCCGTCGGCGTGACCGGGACGGTGATATGGATGTCGTCGCCCTCGCGCCGGAACACGGGGTGTTCACCCGTGCGCACGATGATGTAAAGATCGCCCGGAGGCGCGCCCATGGTTCCGGCATTGCCTTTGCCGGGGATGCGGATGCGCTGGCCGTCGCGAGTGCCCGGCTTGATGCGCACCTCCAGCGGCTCAGTGCGGCTGACCGCGCCTTCGCCTCCGCAGACATTACAAAGTGTTCCTGCCTTGCCGGTTCCGCCGCAGCGCGGGCACTGCACGTTGAACTTCATGCGTCCGCTGGTCTGCGTTACTTGGCCCTTGCCACCGCACTCCGGGCAGGTAGCCTGCGTTTGTATCTCGCCGCGCCCGCCGCAATTAGGGCAGGTGTCGCGCCGGGTGATGTTCAATCTCAGCACGGCCCCGCGGATCGCCTGCCAGAAGGGAACGTTGACCTGATACTCGAGATCGGAGCCGGGCTGGGGCTGGTTGCGGTCAAAGCCGAAGCCGCGTCCGCTGAAAATATTGGAAAAGATGTCGCGGAAGCTGGTCTTGCGCCCGGCGCCCTCGGTGAAGTCGGAGAAGTCGAAGCCGCTGAAGTCGAAGGGCACGCCCTGGGTGCGCGCCCCACCACCGGGGGC
>DASYTX010000133.1:0-2294 GCA_036001865.1 Terriglobales bacterium | reverse complement strand
GCAAGGACAATTCTTTGTGCTTTCTCCGCGCGGGTCAACGCTAAAGACGGCGCAAGGTCCCCACATCCGAGCCGCGACCGTAAGGGAGCGGACACCCACGGAATGCTACTGACGCAGGTCTGAGGTGATGAGGCGCGAGCGCCGGGCCATGCGCGCCGGGGCGGCCAGCGCAAACTGTCCGCTTCCTTACGGTCGCGGCTCGGTTGGTGCGCTATCACCGTCTTTGTGATGACAGCCACTACCAATTCAGCCGTTACAGTCCACTAGTCCCTGAAAAAGCACCTGCCAATTGCTGAAATCGGCCCATATCGCTGGAAACCCTTATGGCACAAGGGTACGGTGCGTTCGTCGCTGGTTGCGAACGAGGTGGTGGAGGGTGGTTTCAGATGAGGGTTCGAGACGCGGTAGTGTGGGAGGAACAACGGACGCGGCTGGCAGCGCGGCTGGATCGAGACAATGTGCCTGCGGATTGCTCGCGACCGATGATCGCGGGCACCAATGTCCGGTACGAGATCGCGGCGCGCATCGAGGCGATGCCCTGCGGTGGAATTGGACTGATCCACGAGATGGTGCGCGCGATCGGACTGGCCGGCCGCATCGACGAGCGCGTGCATGTGTTCAAGCGACATTTCCCGTACCACGAGTCCGATCATGTCCTGAATCTCGCCTACAACGTGCTGTGCGGTGGCACGCGGCTGGAGGATCTGGAACGGCTGCGCAGCAACGAGGCGTACCTGAACACCCTGGGCTGCGACCGGGTGCCGGATCCCACGACCGCCGGGGACTTCCTGCGCCGCTTCGATGAAGAGCAGGTCATGGAATTGATGGACGCCACGAACGCGGCGCGGGTGAAGGTGTGGAAGAAGCTGTCCCGCCAGGAGCGTGCGCTGGCGCTGATCGACGTGGACGGGACCATCGCCCCGACCACGGGAGAGTGCAAAGAGGGAATGGACATCTCCTACACGGGGGCGTGGGGCTATGCGCCCTTGGTGGTGACCTTGGCGAACACGGAGGAGGTGCTGTTCCTCAAGAACCGCGCGGGCAACGCGCCCTCCCACAGCGGGGCCGTGGAGTACGTGGATGCGGCGGTGGCCCTGGTACGCCAGGGCGGCTTCCGCCGCGTGCGGCTGCGCGGCGACACCGATTTTTCGCTGACGGCGCAGTTCGATCGCTGGACTGACGCCGGGGTGGAGTTCGTCTTCGGCATGGATGCGCATCGCAAGGTGGTGGAGATCGCCGACCGCTTGTCGGAGAAGGACTTCCGGCCCTTGAAACGCTCCGCCCCCGCCGCCGCGACCCGACCGCGGCAGCGGCCCGAGAATGTGAAGGCCATCATCGTCAACCAACGCGGCTACCAGCAGCTGATCCTGGAGGAGGAGCAGGTGGCCGAGGTCGAGTATCGGCCCCACAAGTGCCAGCGGTCGTATCGGCTGATCATCCTGCGCAAGAAGATCCGCGTCGAACGAGGGCAGCAGCACCTGTTCGATCAGATCCGCTACCTGTTCTACATCACCAACGTGCGCGCCGCCGTGCTCCCGCCGGCGGCGGTGGTCTTCGACGCCAATGAGCGGTGCCAGCAGGAGAACCTGATCGAGCAACTCAAGAACGGGGTGCAGGCGCTGCGGATGCCCTCCGACGGCCTGGTGTCGAACTGGGCCTATGCGGTGATCGCCACCCTCGCGTGGAACTTGAAGATCTGGCTGTCCATCCTCCTGCCGAAGCGGCTCGCCCGTGATCTGCGTCGCATGGAGTATCGGCGCTTTCTGCAGAGCGTGATGCTGGTGCCGTGTCAGGTGCTCCGCACGGCGCGCCAGATGGTCCTGCGCCTCCTGACCTACACTCCCTGGGCAGACCTGCTGCTCAGCGGCACGCAATTTTTTCACCGATGGCGCACCGCCTGAGCCCCTCGACCTCGGTCGGACGCCGCCGGAACGGCAGCGCAAGGCGGTCGTGCGTCCAACGGTCGCGACTTTCTGCATCACGCCTCTCTGATTGGCCGATTTTCACATGGTACTGGTCGATGCCAGCAGGTGCGCGCGTCACGGAGCCCCGCCACACGCAAATTTTCGGTTCGGCGACATGAAGGTCATCTCCAGGCGCTTGTTTTGGGACTAGTGGACTGTCCCGGCTGAATCGGTAGTAGCTGTCATCCCGAAGACGGTCAAAGCGCACCAACCGAGCCGCGACCGTCAGGGAGCGGACAGTTGGGGCTGGCAGCCCCGGCGCGCATGGCCTGGCGCTCGCCCGCATCACATCCGCCCGGCGTCTGTAGCAGTCCGTGGATGTCCGCTCCC
>DASYTX010000132.1:0-3210 GCA_036001865.1 Terriglobales bacterium | reverse complement strand
CGAGGGCTCGCTGGGCCGCTGGTTCCCGGTGATGAAGGCGGCGCAGCAGCGCCCGTTCTGGAAGGCCGATGCGCACCGCCAGGCGGTCTACAACCAGTACATGGCCGGTACGGTGAATTTCGAGTTCACCAAGAACTACAGGTTCACGATTCTGAACAACGAGAACGTCTGGGCCAAGGCGGCGAACCGGGTTATCAACGAGAAGCTGCCGGTTGACAAGGCGGTCGACGAAATGATCGCCCGCATCAAAACCGTCGCGAACGTCGCGAACGCCGCGAACTAAGAGCCAAGTCTGTTCATTAAAGAAAGCCGCGCAACCGTTCCCCTCGCGGGAGCGGTTGCCCGAGGAGCGATGCTATGAGCACTATCACTATTGACCAGATGCACCCGCCTGCGCGGTCTGCCGCCAAGGGCATGACGACGTCGTGGGAACGATGGGGGATGATCCTCGTCATTCCCTACCTGCTGATCTTTCTCGTGTTTGTGATCTACCCGGTGGGCTACGGTTTATGGCTGGCGCGGGAACCGCAAACCTATGTGCGGCTTTTTGCCGATCCGATTTTTTTCCGCACGCTGATCAACAGCGTCGTGTTCATCATCGTTTCGGTGAACCTGAAGATGATTGCCGCGTTGTTTCTCTCAGGTTTCTTTTTGAACAAGCGCTGGTGGGTCAAGTGGCTGTCGCTGGTCTTCATCCTGCCCTGGGCCGTACCCTCGATTCCGACCATCCTGTCGATGCGCTTCATGCTCAATCCCGAGTGGGGCGTGATCAATACCCTGATTTTCAAGATGACGGGCATCGACGGACCCAACTGGCTCAACGACCCCACGCTGGCGCTGTCGTTTTCCATGTTGGCGCACATCTGGAAATCGCTGCCGTTCTGGACCCTGATCCTGCTAGCCGGCCGCATGGCGATTCCGGCCGAACAATATGAGGCGGCGTCGGTGGACGGGGCTTCGCACTGGCAGAAGTTCCGCTTCATCACCTGGCCGTCCATGCGCTCGCTGTATCTCACCTCCACCATCCTGTCGATGATCTGGACGCTGGGCGACTTCAACAGCGTCTACCTGCTCACCGGTGGTGGCCCGGCTGACCTGACGCACGTGTTGGCCACGCTCGGCATCCGCTACCTGCGGCTGGACCAGGTTGACCTGTCGCTGGCCTCCATCGTCGTGGCCTTGCCGCTGGTGCTGCCGCTGGTCTACTTCATGATGAAACGGTTGTCTAAATGAACCCCCACGCTTGTCGCTGCGCGTACTGCGCGAGGCCTTGCAGGCCGCAGCTCGCGAGACGCTTCGCTTCTGTCGCCTGTCCAAGCCTGCTCAAGCAGGCTTGGAGCCGCAGGCTCCAGCCCCTTGGCGGCCGTTTTTTCCTTGGGGCGGCCCTGCGGAAAAATGTCACCCGCCGCGCGTACTACGCTGCCTCCGAGGGCGTGTTCGCCCTCCTGGATGCGGCTCGTCGGAGTACCACATGAAACGCATCACCTTCAAGACTGTCGCCACCGAAGCCAAGCTGCTGCTGATCGGCATCCCGGTGTTCCTCTGGACCATCATCCCGATTTACCACATGGTGCTGTTCTCGATCTCGCCGCGCGATCAGGCGACCTCGGGCCGGCTCTGGCCGAAGAACCCGACCCTGGACAACTTCGCTTTTGTCTTCCATCAGAAGCATTTCTACCTCGACCACTTCTGGGTGCAGATGGGCAACTCGCTGGTGATCGCGCTGTCGGTCGGCTTCCTGACCTTGGCGGTGTCCACGGCGGCCGCGTTTGCGATCAGCCGGCTCAGGGTTCCCGGCGGCCGCACGGTCATGAACATGGCCTTGTTCACCTACTTCATCCCGGCGGCGTTTCTGGCCGTGCCCATGTACAAGACCATGGGCAACTACGGCCTGCTCAACAGCCAGTGGGCGCTGATCCTGGCGATGGTGACGATCGCCTCGCCGTACTGCATCTGGGTGCTCAAGCAGGCCTCCGACAAGCTGCCGTACGAGCTGGACGAGGCCGCCAAGATGGACGGTGCCTCGGCGATGCAGCTGTTCCGCCTGGTGTACCTGCCGCTGATGGTGCCCTCGCTGGTCGCGGTCGGCACCTATGCACTGCTGCTGGCCTGGAACGAGTACCTCTATGCCTTCCTGCTGCTGTCCAACGACACCAGTGTCACGCTGGCCGTGGCGCTGGGCAACTTCCTGTCGGCCGACGACTCGCCGTGGGAGCTGTTGATGACCACAGGCCTGATTTACGCGCTGCCGCCGGCGGCAATCTATTACACATTCAAGCGCTACATGGTGTCGGGCCTCACGGCCGGCGCTGTCAAGAGCTGAGCAAGAAGGGGCAGCCAGATGGCATCCGTATCGTTCCAGAAAATTGAAAAGAATTTCGGCAAGGTCAAGATCATTCACGGCCTGAGTTTCGATATCACCGATGGCGAGTTCGTCGTGCTGGTCGGCCCTTCGGGCTGCGGCAAGTCGACCTTGCTGCGCATGCTGGCCGGGCTGGAGGAAATCAGCGGCGGCGAGATCGCCATCGACGGCAAGGTGGTCAACCAGCTCGACTCCAAGGACCGCGACATCGCCATGGTGTTCCAGAGCTACGCGTTGTACCCGCACATGACGGTGCGCGATAACATGGCCTTCAGCCTGAAGCTGCGCAAGGCCGACGCCGAACTGACGAACAAGCGCGTCGGCAATGCGGCGCGCATCCTGAACCTCGATCCGCTGCTGGACCGCTTCCCGCGCGAGCTCTCGGGCGGGCAGCGCCAGCGCGTCGCGATGGGGCGCGCCATCGTGCGCGATCCCAAGGTGTTCCTGTTCGACGAGCCGCTGTCCAACCTGGACGCCAAGCTGCGCGTGGCCATGCGCGCCGAAATCAAGGCGCTGCACCAGCGGCTCAAGACCACGACGGTCTACGTCACGCACGACCAGATCGAAGCCATGACCATGGCCGACCGCATCGTCGTGATGCACGACGGCATCATCGAGCAGATCGGCACGCCGCTGGCGTTGTTCGATCGGCCCACCAACCTGTTCGTCGCGCAGTTCATTGGCTCGCCGGCCATGAACGTGTTCAAGGGCGTGTTGCGCCAGGGCGAGGGCGGCAGCTGGGTCGAGGCGCAGGGCAAGCGCTGGCCGGTGGGCACCCTCCGCCAGGGCCACGACGGGCAGGCCGTGCACTACGGGATCCGGCCGGGCGATCTCGCGATCTCGACGAA
>DASYTX010000131.1:0-4237 GCA_036001865.1 Terriglobales bacterium | reverse complement strand
AGAAGGAGCGCGCCTCAGAACTATTACGTGAAGGGTTACTCCTTCAAGGATAGGCCGATCACGAACAAGGTCTTGATCTACATCGGCTCGGAGCCAATCGCATACGTTTACATCGATGATCAGAACAAGGTCGAGGAGGTTTTTGTGGGCGGCAGCTGACCCCTTTTGAGTTTCTTTACAAAACCCAGAGATCGTCGGCTGTTGACCGCGTTTGAGCCCAAGCCCGATATTGGCCATCGATCTAGGCAGCCAACCAAGTTCTAAAATCGTCTGCTAGGGCCGACCATTCTTGATTTTTAGCCCGCTGGAATTACCCGCTGGCGAAATCCTGAGCCAGGCGAAGGATCTTGGAGCCGTTTGCGCGGCCTTCGAGCCGCACGGTGAATGGCTTTGCCGCCACATCGGGGACTACTGAGAATGGCCGCTGCCGCTGGTCTCTGCCCGCAGGCGGCATGTAGAATGGAACACAAAATCACCCGAATCTGAGTAGCTTTTGTCTTCCGGGGTTGCAATAAGCCATATGCGAAAGCTGAAGTTGCTGTTGCTGCTGGCGGTGGTCACGACCGCGCGGGCGGACACCGTTGTTGAGGAAATCATCGCACGCATCAACAACGAGATCATTACCCGTGCCGACCTCGACCGCAGCCGTGAGCAGTTGCTGGGCGAACTGCGCCAGCAGCACGGACAAGAGGCGGAACGTCGGTTTGCCGAGCGCCAGAAGGACCTGCTGCGCGATTTGGTCGACCAGCAGCTTCTGCTGCAGAGGGGCAAGGATCTTGGCATCACCGCCGATACTGAGACCATCAAGCGGCTCGACGAGCTGCGCAAGCAGATGAACCTGGAGACCATGGAAGACCTGGAGAAGGCGGCGCAGCAGCAGGGCGTCTCCTTCGAGGACTTCAAGCAGAATGTGCGCAACAACATCATCACGCAGATGGTGATCAGCCGCGAAGTGGGCTCCAAGATCAACCTGACCCAGGAAGAGCTGCAGAAGTTCTACGATGAGCACAAGGCGGAACTGACCACCCCCGAGCAGGTGCGGCTGAGCGAGATCATGGTGTCGACGGAAAAGGCCGGCGACGATCCTGCCGCCCTGACCGCGGCCGAGCAGAAGGCGCAGCAGTTGGTGGAAAAAATCCGCAACGGCGCCAGCTTCGAGGAAGTGGCCAAACAATCGTCCGATGCCACGACCGCGCCTCAGGGTGGCGACCTCGGTTATTTCAAACGCGGCATGCTGGCCCGCCAACTGGAAGAGAAGGCCTTCGTCATGAAGGTCGGCGAGGTTTCCGACGTCATCCGCACCCGCCAGGGCTTCCTAATATTGAAGGCGACCGAGCACCAAGAGGCGGGGATGCCGCCGCTCAAGCAGGTCGAGCCGCGCATCCAGGAAGCCATCTACGTGCAGAAGCTGCAGCCCGCCTTACGCGCTTTCCTGACCAAGCTGCGTGAGGAAGCTTACATCGACATCAAGCAGGGATATGCCGATACCGGCGCCAGTCCTAACCAGACCAAGCCTGTCTTTACCACCGCCGCCCAGCAGGCCGAGAAGGAGCAGGCAAAGAAGAAAAAGAAGAAGTTCTTGCTGTTCTAGGTGTAGCCCGCTCGCCCCGAGCGGGCGAGATTCCCGGTCGAGGGCGACCGGGTCACAACGGATCTCGGTTCTCCACAATCTTGTGGGCTACAATACGATTTCCCCCAGGCCCGAGAGCCGTAAATGAAAGATTTCTACGTCCGCGATGCCGCGGCCCACGAAAACAAGGTCATCACCTCGTCGTTCATCGTTGCTTCCAAGCAGGTCAAGCCGCGCCGCACCGGCGAGCTCTTCATTGCCCTGATGCTGGGCGACCGCACCGGCCAGATTGAAGCCAAGGTGTGGGACAACGTGCAACAGTGCCTCGACCTCTTCGAGCAGGACGACTTCGTCAAGGTCAAGGCGCTGGTCAACAAGTACAACACGCGCTGGCAGCTCACCGTGCACAAGCTGCGGCGCATGGATGAATCGGAGATCGAACCCGCCGACTACCTGCCAGCTTGCCCGCGCGATGTGAACGAGCTTTGGCGCACGCTCGCCGAGTTCGTGGCCAGCTTGAGAAACCCGCACCTGAAGGCGCTGCTCGAAGCCTTCATGGCCGACCCGGAAATCGCCGCCGGATATCGCAGTGCTCCCGCGGCCAAGACCTTGCACCATGCCTATCTCGGCGGGCTGCTGGACCACGTGGTCTCGCTGTGCCGGTTGTGCGACTTGGCGGCGCGCAACTATCCGCAGATTGATCGCGACCTTTTGCTCACCGGCGCCTTCCTCCACGATATCGGCAAGGTCCACGAGCTCAGCTACCAGCGAGCGTTCGCCTACACCACCCGCGGCCAACTGCTGGGGCACATGATCATCGAGCTGGAGATGCTGCACGGGAAGATCGCCCAGGTGCCCGGGTTCCCCGACGAGTTGAAGACCCTGCTCGAGCACCTCATCATCAGCCACCACGGACAGTACGAATTCGGCTCACCCAAGCTGCCCATGTTTCCTGAGGCGCTCATGCTGCATTATCTCGACGATCTGGACTCGAAGATGGAGAGCATGCGCGCCCACTACGAGCGCGAACTGGCTGATGGCGACGAGTGGGCGGGATACAACCCCTCATTGGGGCGGCCCTTGCTAAACCGGGAGAGGTTCCTGAACCAGACTGGCGCCGCACCAGCAGAAGCCGAGGCAGGGAACGCAAACTCGGCCGCGGCCGCCGGCGCGGTGGCTGCGGCGCAGCCGGTTGGGGAAGGTGAGGACCAGACATGAAGGGCCCCCGAGGTCTTCCGCAGCTCGAGCTGGAGTGCATGCGGGTGCTGTGGCGTCAGCCGGGCGCGAGTGTGGCCGAGGTACGCGCTGCCCTGGCGCGTCCGCTGGCCTACACCACGGTCATGACCGTGCTCGACCGCATGAGCGGCAAGGGCCTGGTGGAACGCCGCAAGAACGGTCGCGCCTATCTCTACTCTGCCGTGCTCGACCTCGATAACGCGCGGCGCGACGCCCTCACGCGCCTGCTCGCCAACCTGTTTGACAATGACCGCGACGCCCTGGCGCGCTACGTCTCCCGCCTGCGCCCCGGTGCCACGCCTCCGCTTCCCGCCCGCCCCCCAGCCCGCACGCCCAAACGCGCTAAACCCGCCATACGCCAGACGGGTTTCGTGCCTTCCCTGATTGACGATTCCTTGCTGTAAGGGGGCGGATCACGAACGTGCTGCATCTCGGGGACGAGCGGCCACCTCGTACAGTTTGGACCTAGTCCTTCGACTTCCGCAAATCGCGCAACATATCGTCACGGCTTGGCCACTCAGCCGAGTTCATGCAGTTCCCAGCCGGCTCCCCAGCGGGCGCGACCGGAGCCGGACAAAAGACAGTAAAACTACCGCGCTCGCTGGATGTTATTCCCTCCTCCAAGTGTTGATTTGGGTGATCGGGACAAGATAGTTTCTTGCCATCATAGAGGAGCTGCTGAATTTTGCGCATGGCGACATTCTAAGCTGATCACAGTTCCACCCTCGATGAAAACGACGGATGTTGGAGTACATTGCAAGGGATGCGGTAGATTGATAGCCGTCGGGCGTTATCGACGCAGACCCAGTAACGAATTAGAGGTCAGGGCCGCTGCGAGCATCGAGCGTATGATCGAGTGCAAGGACTGCGGTTTGTACGTGTTATATCGCCACGCCGACTTCATAACTCTTCGTGGAATTGGGTTACTCCGGCCTCGTCCACAACAGGCCTGCGAGATAGAGCCACGCTTGCCGACTTGCTGCAACCCTGCTGGTACGAGCATTCCTCCAGTCTCGATGAGGAAGTGCTACGTGTGCCTCAAATGGGCATGTCCCACTTGCCGCGAAACGATCAAGGTTAAGGTAAGAGGCCGGAACCGTGAAAAACCTCTCTGCGTGACCTGCCTGCTACAACAGAATTGAAGTTTTATCCCTGTCGGCCGAGCCACCGCGAAACAGAAAGAATCACCCGTGCAGGGAAGAGCCACATTTGTGCCAGCCCCAGATGCGCGGAACGAACCCGCGCATCTGCGGCCCGGGTTTCGGGAACCGTCACCTGCCGCCGGTGGTTGCGGGGACGATGAGGCTGTGGTCAAGGCGCAGGGTGATGCCGGTCTGCGCCGGAAGTTCGACGTCCTTGCCCTTGGTAGCCAGCACGTAGCCGCCGCCGGCGATGGCGCCGATCACGAGACCCTTGAGCGCGCTGCCGAAG
>DASYTX010000130.1:0-9307 GCA_036001865.1 Terriglobales bacterium | reverse complement strand
CGTTGCTGGAGTCGACCTGCTGCTTCAGCTCGCTGGCCAGTGTCAGCAACTGGTCGGTCTCTTCCTTGAGCTTCTTCCAGCGCACCTGGTTGAGGCGCTTGAGGCGCTCGCGCTCCATGGGTTGCAGGTCGTTGCTCGGCTCTGACTGGCTTTCGGGCCGCTGCTTGCCATCGGAAAAGACGTCCGCTGGCGGTCTCTTGTTGCCTTTGTGAGACTGCCCCCGGCCACCGGTCCTCAACACGAACAGGCACAAAAACCCAACGAGAACGATTCGAAGAAGATGCCGCACGTTGACCTCAAGTGAAGAAAATTTCAGCGATTATAAGCCGCAGCGTGCCCGGGGACACGGCCGCACCCCAGAATGCCGTGCCGGAACGAGGCCAAGGCGGCTGCTATAATCGCGCGCTGGTCGCGCGACCGCGCAACGTGATGGAAGTCTCGCTGTTCACCGTCCCGCGCATTGTTCAGGAGTGGCAGACGGACGCCACCGAATTCCTGCGTCACTTTGTCCCCAAAATCGTGGTGGCGCTGCTGCTGGCTTTCCTGCTGTTGTGGCTGCTGAAATCGGCCACGGCGCGCCTGGTCGCCTTCAGCCGGACTCAAGACTTTCCCGGCAGATTGCGCGCGCAGCAGTTGCGCACACTCGCGGGAGTGATGAACAGCGTGGGAGCGGTGATCATCTTCTTTCTCACCGCCATGCACATCCTTCCGCTGCTGGGGATCAATATGGGGCCGCTGCTGGCCAGCGCCGGGATTGCGGGGCTGGCCATCGGGTTCGGAGCGCAGACGCTGGTGCGCGACGTGATCAACGGCTTCTTCATCCTGATGGAGAACCAGTACGACGTAGGCGACCACGTGCGTATCGGCGGGGTAGCGGGTACGGTCGAGTCCATGACCCTTCGCCGCACGGTGTTGCGCGATACCGATGGCGCAGTTCACGTGGTTCCCAACAGCGAGATCAAGATCGTGACCAACCTGACGCGCGATTGGGCGCAGGTGTCGCTGCACGTTTCGGTGGCCTACAGCGAAAGCAGCGACCGCATTATCGCCTTGCTGAAGGAAGTCGGCGCCGAGCTGCGCAACGATCCCGCTTTCGCCGAGGCGCTGGTGGCGGAGCCTGATGTGCCGGGCATCGAGCGCGTGGCCGGAGGCGAAGTGGAGTATTTGATGCTGGTCAAGACGCGTCCCGAGGAGCAGTACCGCGTCAGCCGCGAGCTGCGCCGCCGCATCAAGGAGGTTTTCGAGAGAAATAACGTGCAGCCCGGCAATCCGCAACGCTTGTTCGTGGTTGACAGCGTGCCCGCGAGCAGGGCTTAGCAGATGGATACCGGACTGAAAGACCGGGCCGTGATCGTGGCAGCCTCGAGCCAGGGCATCGGGCGGGCAGCGGCGGAAGCGTTCGCCGCCGAGAGGGCGCGCGTAGCCATGTGCGCCCGCACGGAGGAGACGCTTAATCGTGCGGCGGAGGAAATCCGCGCGCGCTACCAGGCCGAAGTCTTCTCCCAGCCGGTGGACGTCACCAGCCCGCACGAGGTGCACGAATTCGTGCACGGCGTGGCCAAGCACTTTGGGCGCATCGATGTTTGCGTAACCAATGCCGGAGGCCCGCCTGCGAAGAACTTCCTTTCGCTTTCGCTGGAAGAATGGCGCAGCGCGGTGGAGCTGAATTTTTTGAGCGTGGTGAACTTCGCGCGCGAGGTGATCCCATTCATGCAGCGCGATAACTGGGGACGCTTCATCACCCTGACCTCGCTCTCGGTCAAGCAGCCCATCCAGGACCTGGTGCTGTCGAACGCGGTGCGCGCCGCCGTAGTCGGGCTGGTGAAGAGCCTGGCCAATGAGTTCGGCCGGGACGGCATCCTGGTGAACAATGTGGCTCCCGGCTACACCGCCACTGACCGTCTGAAAAGTCTGGCCGCGACGCGTGCGCAGAAGATGGGTACCGACCCAGACATGGTCATGAAGAGTGTTGCGGCGGACGTGCCGCTGGGGCGCGTGGCCACACCGGCGGAAATTGCCGATGCCATTGTGTGGCTGGCGTCGGATCGGGCTTCCTACATAACCGGGCAGACCATTCTGGTGGATGGCGGCGCGTATAAGGGACTCTAACTCTGCGCTCTCCACGCGAGAAGTCGGCGTGCTCTGAGGATAATGATTGACAGGGGGCCGCAGAGAACTCACGAGTGCGCTGAGGAGATTGGGAGGAATGATGCTTCGTCGCAGCTTCTTGAGATCGTCAGCAGTTGCCCTGACCGCCGGCCTCGGGTCAGTAAAGCTGGCCCGAGCCATGCATCTGGCGGAAGACCGCGCCGGCGCCATGCCGCAGAAGAGCTATCCGCCGCTCACGGGGCCTTTCCGGCTACCGCGGGAATGGTACATGAACAACTATCGGCGGCTGCAGGCGGTGCTGGCAGAAAAGAAGCTGGATGCGGCGGCGATCAGCAGCACCGACAACGTTCAGTACCTGACGGGTGCGTTCGCCGTGACCACCGAAAGGCCGCTGTGGCTCTGGGCCTCGGCGAAGGACCAGCCCATGCTGTTTTATCCCGGCCTGGACCGTGACCTGTGGGATTCCTGGGACTGGCCGCGGGAGCGGACCTGGTATTTCGATTATCCGCACGCCGGCGAGCTGAATAAAGTGGTGTGGAAGGCAGGGCCCAAGACTGACCTGTTCGAAGAGGCGCTGAAATACTTCCGAAAAAACGATACGGGCACCCTGCGCGTCGGCTTTGAGCGCTGCCTTTCTGAAGACGAGCTGGTCGCCCTCAAGCGGAACAAGATAGAGGCTGAGTCCAAGCTGTTTGGGCCGGCGTTACTGCACCTGCGACAGGTAAAGACAGCCGAGGAGATTGCGCTGTCGCGCGTGGCCATGGCGCTGCACGACCGCATGATGGATTTCGCCCGCAACTACATTCTCACCCATGGCACGGACGCAACCGACTTCGAGTTAGCGCACGCCACCGAGGCGTTCGGCGCCTCCGAACTGGTGAAGTACCTCAAGGTGGATGGCCGTCCACACACCGGCGTAGGCGTAGATGTTGGCTTCTACTGCCGCACCGGTGCAGGCACGGCCTATCCGCATCCCAACCAGTTCTTCTACCAGCGCATCCAGCGCGGCGATGCCATACAGATCGCTGCGGGGGTACGCATCGGCGGGTACGGCGGCGAAGGCTATCGCGCCATGCAGATCCTGCCGGCGAGTGGCAGCGCCGACCCGTTGCGGGCAAAGCTCTGGGAAGTGCACACCGCTATGACGCTGGAGCAGCAGAAGCTGTCGAAAGCGGGCGTGCGCTGCAACGAAGTCGGGGAGGGCGTGCTGAAGCTGGCGCGCGAGGCGGGGCTGGAAAAGTATGTGTATCACCGCCCGGCGCACGGCGAGGGCAGCGAAGGGCACCAGGCACCGTATCTCTCGCTGGGTGACAACACGGTGCTGGAGGAGAACATGACGTTCTCCAATGAGCCTGGGCTCTACCACCCCGCAGGAGGTTTTGGGTACAACCACTCCAATCTCGTGCGGGTGACCAAAACCGGCGGGGAACAGATGAACCAAACGCCGCTCACCAAAGAGTGGTGCTGGATCAAGATCTAGCCGCTGGGTGCGCCTGACATCTGGCGCGCCAACTGCCGGCATCTGAATACTTCACATGCTGGCAACTGCGATCATCTGCCTGGCGGCGGGCACTGTCGTGATGCTCGCCTGGTACCTGTTCTTTCTGCGATTCAATCGCAGAAAGGCCGTGGAAGTAGTGCGGCGGATCGAGGCGGCACTGGCGGGCAAGGGGCAGGTGCTCGGTGTACGGTGGCTTTCGGCCTCGCTGTTCCAGGTGCGGCTGCGACTGAGGACCAGCGTCTTTCAGCGTCCTTTGCTTACCGTCCAGCTCGCCCCTCGCGAGATGCCGCTGAAGTGGCTGGCGCGATGTTGGGACGAGCGCCAGGATGTCCTCACTTTTGAGTCCGACCTGGACTTTCCTCCCGGCTTCGAGCTAATAGTGCAGAACCACCGCTGGGTCGGTCGCACGAGCCAGAAGTATTCCGCGGATCCCAAGCAGTGGCGAATTCAGCGCACCACGCCCGCGATAATTACTTCGCGGCGCGATTGGCAGCCGGAGCTGACGATGATGGTCAATGCCCTGCTCTCCAGCCGCGAACGCCCGTTCCTGACCCTGTGCTTCCGCCGCAGCTCGCCGCAGTTTGTAGCGACCGTACCGCTGCAGTCGATTTCCAGTGGCGCGGCTGATTCGCCCAATGTATTTGACGCGCTGCGGGAGCTGGCAACCGGGGCTTCGAGGTCGAGGCTGTAGCGTATCGCGTTGATGCTCAGCCGGTGCTGGCGGTACCGCGGACTTCCAGGCCTGCCCACTTTTCGAGCAGCAAAAGGGTGGCGGCGTAGTCCAGATCCTCGTGCCCTTCCTCGCGGGCGACTTCGTAGATCTCGGCCACGGTCTCGAGCGCCGGCAGCTTGACGCGGACCTGGTGGGCAGCCTCCAGCATGAGCTGGATGTCCTTGTCCATAAGCCGCAGCGGGAAGTTGGGCGAGAAATCGCGCCGCAGCACGAACGGCGCCTTGTAGTCCACGACGCCGGAGCGGACCATGGACGCCTGGATGAGGGAGATCAGCGAGTCCGGCTCCACGCCCAGTTTGCTGGCCAGGGTCAGGGCTTCGGCGAAGCCTTCGTAAATGAGGGCGATCATGAGGTTCAAGGCCAGCTTCGACGACTGGCCCATGCCCACGTCTCCCATGTGACGCAAGTCTTTGCCCATGGCGGTCCACAGCGGGCGGATTTTTTCCAAGGTGTCTGGCTTGCCGCCGGCGATGAAAATCAGCTGCGCGGTCTCGGCACCGGACTTGGAGCCGGTGACCGGGGCATCCACGTAGTCGGCGCCGCGCATCTGCACCCGCGTGGCGAAGTCGCGGGTGGCGGCGGGCGAGACCGTGCTGGAGTCAACGACCATCATGCCCTCAGCCAGGGATTCCTCTGCGCCGTTCTCGCCAAAGAGAACCTGCTCGACGGCGTCGGTGTCAGAAACGCAGAGCCAGATGACCTCGGCGCCGCGGGCGGCGTCGCGCGGCGTGGCCGCCGCGCTGGCCCCGGGTACTTCTTTGCCCGGGGTGCGGTTCCAGACCGTTACCTCATGACCGGCCTTGACCAGGTTAGCGGCCATGGGGCGGCCCATAATTCCCAATCCCAGGAAAGCTACGCGCATGGTGTTTCCTCTTGAATGAACCGCCTATTAGAAGTTAGTTGACCAACGCGGTCAAGGACAGCGCATAATTTGGGTTATCAACTGATTCCTTGGCAAAACTTGGAGAAACGAAACGCGCCTCCCTGTCTCCTGAGATTGCGGCGCATGCACTGAATGAATCCTCGATCGCAAGCAGCAGGTCCAGCATCCAATTCGCTTAAGGCACTGATGCTGAATATCGCCCTGAGAAGAAAAGCGCGGCAGTTCACGCGACTGATTCGCCACTCCGCGCTGACCCCGTGCATCGGCGAGACCCACAGGCCGTTGCTCACGCAGAACGGCGAGCTGGGCCTGACCTTCATCGGTCATTCCGGGTTCTTTGCACAGATAGGCGGGCGGTCGCTGGTGATCGATCCAAACTTTGCCCGCTGGCTGTTCCTGCTGAAGCGAGTGCGCCGTCCGGGGGTGCGCGTCCCAGACCTCCCGGTGATCGACCTGGTGCTGGTGACCCACGCGCATTTCGACCACCTGCACCGGCCGTCGCTGCGCGCCATCGCGCGGGCAACGCGAAGGCTGCGGGGCGAGCCGCCGACCATCGTGGTCCCGCGGCAGGTGCGCGACCTGGTGGCAGATCTGGGCTACCGAGAGATCATCGAGCTGGGCTGGTGGCGCGAGCACCAGCACGATGGACTCACCATTACTCATGTGCCCTCGCGGCATTGGGGGGCGCGGGTGATCAAGGACCATCACCGCGGCTATGGCGGCTACGTGGTGCGCTCCAGGAAGCATTCCCTCTACCACGCCGGCGACACCGCGTACTTCGAAGGCTTCCGCGAGATCGGTCGACGGCTCGAGCCCGAAGTGGCGCTGCTGCCTATCGGCGCCTACCATCCGCCGTCGTTTCGCGCCGTGCATACCAGCCCCGAGGATGCCGTGCGCGCCTTTCTGGAACTGGGCTCGCGCTGGCTGGTGCCAATGCACTACGGCAGCTTCCGGCTTTCGCATGAACCAATCGACGAACCGCTGCAATTGCTGGGCGAGGAAGCACGCAGGGCGGGTGTGGAAGAGCGGGTGATGGTCCTCAACGAAGGTGTGACGAAATTCTTCTGAACGTTCAATAAGCCAGCAGGATGCGCAAGTCGCGGATGTTGTTGCCGGTCGGCCCGGTGACGATGGCGTCCTCCAAATTCTCGAATACCCGGTAGGCATCAAAATCAGCCAGCGCCTTGCGCACGTCCACCCCGGTGGCGCGCGCGCGCTGCACCGTAGTTCCGTCCGCCACTGCGCCCGCGGCTGGGCTGTTGCCGTCGATGCCATCGGTGCCGGCGCTGAGCACGGCGATGTTTTCACCCTCAATCTGGGTCGCGCAATATAGGGCAAACTGCTGGTTGCGGCCGCCAATGCCGCTCTTGCCCGCCACCTTGACCGTCACTTCCCCTCCCGAGATCAGGCAGGCGCGCGACACGCCGCGGCGAAGCTCGCGCAAGCGCCCGAGCAGGTGATCGGCAGCGCGCGCGTAGTCCCAGTCATCGCAGGAGTTGTCAACCTCCACAGCAAAACCTCGGGTCGCGGCCTGCGCGACGGCCGCCTTTTGCGCGGTTGCGTTCGAGAGCACCGGCCACCAGCGGGAGCGCTGGAAGGTGAGATCGTCGGGCTTGGGCGTTTCCTCCAAGGCGCGCTGCTCAAAAAGTTCCCGGACCGACTTGGGGAATTTCTTCAGTAATGCGTGCTGCTGCGCGATAGCGTAACAGTCCTCGACCGTGCTCGTGTCGGGCATGGTGGGGCCGGAGGCCAAGGAGTCGAGCGCGTTCTCGGGAACGTCAGAGACGAGGATGGAGACCTGCTGAGCGGGGTGGGCGGCGCGCGCCATGCGTCCGCCCTTGACTGCCGACAAATGCTTACGAATGGCGTTGATCTCCGCAATGGGCGCGCCGGAATGCACCAGTTCGCCGTAGGTGGCGACCAGATCCTGGAGCGTGATGTCGTCGGTGATCGGCTTTTCCACCGCTGCCGAGCCCCCGCCGCTGATCATGTAGATGACTAGCGATCGCGAGGTGTGGGCGTTCAGGGCGCGCAGGATGGTTTCGCCGGCGCGCAGTGACTCGGCGTTGGGCAGCGGGTGGCCACCACGGTAGTAGCGGAAACCCGGGACCTGCGAGGGTGGGTCAGAGGTGCCGACCACGATGCCAACCAGCCCGCCGCCGACCTGTGACGCCAGCGCCTCTGCCATAGCGTGTGCGGCCTTGCCGATAGAGACCACGAACACACGGGTGTAAGTGCTCAGGTCGTAAAGGTCGTCATAGATGCGGAGGATGTTGCGGTTGCAGTCCACGTGTTGCGGAAAGGCCTTCTGGATACTGGCATCGGAGAGAGCGGCGAGAAAGATGTCGCGCGCGGTGGCACGCATGGCTGCGGCCAAGCGGTTGTCCGCAATCATCGGGGGCGGCTGAGGCTGGTGCGCCATGGCGCGCATTATAGCGGCAGGTCCCACTTCTTAGTCGGCGACTGGAGCGGCGTTTGCCTACTACCGGCTTCCAGCACCTGCGGCAGCCACTCATCAATCGCGCGGCGCACTTCGCCGAGCTTGCCGTGGAAGAAATGTCCGGCGCCTTCCACCAGGACAATTTTCTTGGGCTCAGCAGCGTTTTCGAACAGCGCCTGAAGGGCGTCGCGTGGCCCGAACTCGTCCTGATCGCCGCTGATGAAGAGCTTGGGCTTGGCACACTCCGCCAAGTAGCGATAGCGGTAGGTGCGGCCGTCCACGTGTACGGGCGTGCCCACAGAGATCAGCGCCACCACGCGCGGGTCAGGACAGCCTGCCCGCAGCCCCGCGGAAGCTCCGAAGGAAAAGCCCGCACAGATGATCGGGAGGTGGAACTCGCGGCCGAGCCAATCGATGGCGGCGCGCACATCCTCCACCTCGCCGCGGCCCTGGTCATGCTCGCCTTCACTCGCACCGGCGCCACGGAAGTTGAAGCGCAACACCGGGAAGCCGAGGGCGTGCAGCGCCTTCATGATCTGGAAGACGACCTTGTTATGCATGGTGCCGCCGAAGAGCGGGTGGGGATGGCAGACGAGGGCGGCGTGAGTCGCTTCCGGCGCTCCGACATTGAGCAGTGCCTCCAGCCGTCCCACCGGGCCGGACAGAAAAAAGGAACGGATGGCGGCGTGCGTGCCCATGCGCCTAATTGTCGCAGAAAGTTGCTATGCTCTCCCGCATGGACGTGGTCGCGCTTACGCGCCGGCTGGTGGACATCGAATCGGTCAGTGGCAATGAAGCCGCGGTCGCGGAGTTCCTGACGGGCGAGCTGGGCCGCCTCGGCTATAAGGTCGAGAAGATGCCGGTTGGGCCCGGGCTGTTCAACGTCTACGCCAGCGATGCCGGTTTGCCGCCTGCCCTGGTCTTTTCCACCCACATGGATACGGTGCCGCCGTTCATCGCCTCTTCTGAAGACGACGAGAAGGTTTATGGCCGCGGGGCGTGCGATGCCAAAGGCATCATCGCCGCGCAGATCGCCGCGTCAGAACGCCTGCGCGGCGAAGGCTTGCCGGTCGGGCTGCTATTTGTGGTGGGCGAGGAGTGCGGAAGCCTGGGCGCTGCGGTGGCCAACCGGCAGTCGCCTGGCTGCCGCTTTCTGATCAACGGTGAGCCCACGGAGAACCGCATGGCCACAGCCGCCAAGGGCGCGCTGCGCGTGGAGGTCACGGCGCACGGAGTGATGGCGCACTCCGCCTATCCGCAGCTCGGCGACTCCGCCATCGCGAAGCTGCTGGATGCGCTCGAGCGCCTGCGGGCCATGGAATTGCCGTCCGACCCTGAAGCCGGGCCCTGCACCATGAACATTGGCACCATCCAAGGTGGGCGTGCGCCCAACGTGGTCGCCGACCGGGCGCGCGCCGAACTGCTCTACCGGCTGGTGGGGCCGTCCGCGGAACTGCGGCGCCAGATCGTGGAAGCAGCGGGTGAGAGGGTGCAGGTGGAGTTCGTGCTGGAGATCCCGTTCGTGCGCCTGCGCGCCTTGGACGGCTTGCCAACCATGGTAGCCGCGTTCACCACTGATATCCCGGCGCTCGGGAACTGGGGCGAGCCGCTGCTGGTTGGACCGGGGTCAATCCACGTGGC
>DASYTX010000129.1:0-2899 GCA_036001865.1 Terriglobales bacterium | reverse complement strand
CATAATCTGCATGTAGTCGGCAAGGTAGCCGCGGTTGTGAAGCTGCGTTGCATGGCTCATCGGGACATCCTTCTGTGAATCAGGTTGTGACTATCCTGGTTCTACAGGATGTCCCGAGTTGGTTCAATTTCGCGAAATCATCCGTACACTACCGCGGGGTCGCATTGCGTTGTGGTCCAACGGATAGTATAGTGGGGTATACTTTTTCCACCACCACAACTCCCAGAAAGCTACAACATGGCTCACACGATCGCCCAGAAGACCAAGCTGCTGCATCGCGTACGCCGCATTCGCGGCCAAATGGAGGCCGTGGAACGCGCGCTGGACACGGAAGTGGGCTGCGCGGAAGTGCTGCGTCTCATCGCCGCCGCCCGTGGCGCGATCAACGGCCTGATGGCCGAGGTGATGGAGGACCACATCCGCATGCACGTCGTTGATCCGGCCCGGGAGCCCGACCCGGAACGCGCCAAGGGTGCCGAAGAACTGATCGACGTCGTGCATTCCTACCTCAAATAATCCTAGCGTCCACCTAGGACATCTCGATCCCGTGCTGCACGGGCGCTGGTGCCCCCACGTGTGCGGTACGCCGGGTCGGCAGGAGCCGGGCCGCGTTGAGGATGAACGTCAGCTCGGAGGCGACGTGCAGAAAGGCCGCGAACAGCGGGCCGAGGAGGCCGCAGGCGGCGAGGCCGACGCCCAGCGCATCCACGGCCAGCGTGCCGGCGAAGTTCTGCCAGATGATCCGGCGGGTGCGCCGGGCCACCACCAAGGTCTCCACGAACCGCGTGAGGTCATTGCCGAGCAAGACCACGTCGGCGCTTTCGCGTGCCACGTCGGTGCCCGAGCCCATCGCCACGCCGACATGGGCTGCCATCAACGCCGGCGCGTCATTGATGCCGTCGCCCAGCATGGCGACCGTCCGGCCCGCGTTCACCAAAGCCTGCACGCGGCTCCTTTTCTCTTCCGGCAACAGATCCGCCTCCACCTCGCTGATGCCCAGCTGGTGGGCGACCCCCTCGGCCACCGTGTGCGCATCCCCGGTCAGCAGGATCGCGGTGAGGCCCATGCTGCGGAGGCGGTCGAGCGCCTGCTTGGCTTCCGGACGGAGAGTATCGGCGATGGCCACGGCGCCTAGCAATTGCGTGCCGCGCGCCACATACACTGCGGAGACCCCCTCATGCTCTGCAAGCAAATTGGCGGGCACCGTGATCCCCTGGTCCTGCATCCACGCCTGATTGCCCACCAGCACGCGCTCGCCGCCGAGGGTGGCCTGGATACCGCGTCCAGGCGTATAGCCAAAATACTCGGGCTCGGCAATGGCACGCCCCAAGGCCTGCGCATGCGCCACAATGGTTTTGCCCAGTGGGTGTTCGGAGCGCCATTCCGCTGCCGCCGCGGCATCAAGGACCGCGTCCGCGGTCACGCCCGCCACGGGAAGAATCGCCCGCACCGCGGGCGTGCCGAAAGTCAGCATGCCGGTTTTATCGAGGACAATCGTATTGACCTTGCCGAGCAGCTCCAGATACAGCCCCCCTTTGATAATCGCGCCCAGGCGCGCGGCGCGCCCGATCCCGCCCAGGATGGCCAGCGGCGTCCCGGCGGCGATCCCGCACGCACCTGCCACGATGACGACGGCAATGGTGGAGCGCACGTCGCGCGTGATCACGAACGTCAGGGCGGCGGCCCCGAGTGCGAAATAGACCAGGTACCCTGCCAAGCGATCCGCCAGGCGCTGCACGGGCGCGCGGGACCGCTCGGCGTCTTCTACCGCTTCGATGATCTTCCCATAGCTGGTGTCGCGGCCAATCCGCTCGATGCGGATTTCCAGCGCGCCGGATTGGTTGATCGACCCGGCAAAGACCGTGGTGCCCGTGACTTTTTCTACCGGCAGGGATTCGCCGGTGATCCGCGCCTGATCGACAAAGGAGTGCCCAGCGATCACCGTCCCATCGACCGGGATATGCCCACCGGGGTTCACCAGCACCGCCTCGCCGATGGCCAGCTCGTCCGCTCCGACCTGATGGACCGCTCCGGCGCGGCGCACCGCGACCGCACGCGGCAGAATATCAAGCAAGTCGCGGATGGCGCGCCGGCCGCGCTGCACCGTCATTCCTTCCAATTCCTCGGCGACGAGCACGAACAGCGTAATAAGAAGGGCGGTGAAGAACTCGCCGATGGCCGCTGCCGCACCAATGGCGAGACTCATCGAGAGTTCCATCGTCATGCGCCGCTGGGCGATGTGTGCGGCGGCCTCCGTGACAATGGGCCAGCCGCCGATGGCGAGGCCGAGCACCCCAAGGACGCTGACCGCTGCGAAGGGTTCCCAGACCCGTCCCCAGACGGCCGCGGCGGCGAGCGCGACCAGACCGAGACGCAACGCCTCAGGCCATGCGAAGGCAGGCGCATGCTCGTGGTCAGGGTGATCATGCGCCCGTTGACGCGCGGCCGCGGCTGTCGTACGCACAGTGGTATGCGCAGCGCGGGTGTCTACGTAGGGGCGGGCTGCCATAGATGGGCTCCAAGGTTATGTGAGAGCGTATATAGTATACCCCACTACACTATATATAAACCACAAGGCAAGAGCTCGCACTCAAAAAGGGGGAGAGCGGGACACGCATGAAATATACCTGCCCCGGCTGCGGGCTGAACGCCTGGGCGAAGGCCGAGGTGGTGTTGCGCGCTGCAGGGCATGTGACATGGTACTCTTAGCGGAAGAGAGCGACGGAGAGGGATAGCTTCCCGAGTGTCAGTTATACGAGAAGTGGTTGCGAGTTTTGCAAATGCTCCTAACCTATTGTACTATTTGAGGCAATGCTATTCTCTAATGTGTATCAACATGCTGCATATGAGGCCATTGCCTGATGAGTACAGCGGCGCAAAAGCCTGCAACGACGCCGAT
>DASYTX010000128.1:0-3228 GCA_036001865.1 Terriglobales bacterium | reverse complement strand
GTGGGAAATAACCGAGCCCACGAACATCGGAATGCGGCGCTTGGCACGCTCGCTCGGTTTTGTGCGCAGCGATCAGCCAGATGAGTTCTACCTCGACCTCGAGAAACTAGCTGAAG
This sequence comes from Terriglobales bacterium, assembly GCA_036001865.1. Classification (GTDB taxonomy): domain Bacteria; phylum Acidobacteriota; class Terriglobia; order Terriglobales; family Acidobacteriaceae; genus DASYTX01. The sequence continues at coordinate 3,112 of DASYTX010000128.1, read as the reverse complement.
TTGAGGAGGATGAGGTCCGCAAACGAGCCTACGAGATTTATCTGGCCAGGGGCAGTGCTCCCGGGCGTGAACTGCAGAACTGGCTTGATGCGGAACGTGAGCTTCAGTTCGGGGGATAGGTTGGTTCCTGGAACATCCAAATCAGTCTGCTAAACTGCCCAGCCTTGGCGCCGATCACATTCTTCGAGTGCTCGAGATGCTCGGAGCGGTTCCCAGCCGAACAGCCGCGCACGGTGTGCCCCAAAGACGCCGGTGCGCTTTACGTCCGCTATGATCTGGGCGCTCTCGGCTCACGCTTCTCTCCCGCCGCACTCGCCGGTCGTGCCGCCACTATGTGGCGCTATGCCGAACTGTTGCCGGAAGCCGAGCCGGTCTCGCTAGGCGAAGGCTTCACCCCGCTGCTGCGCAGCCGCCACTACCCTAACGTCTTCATCAAGGACGAAGGCCTGAACCCAACGGGGACTTTCAAGGCGCGTGGCCTTTGTATGGCGGTTACCATGGCACGCGCCTATGGGTTGAAGAAACTCGCCATCCCGTCTGCCGGGAATGCCGGCGGAGCCCTGGCCGCCTACGCCGCTGCTGCGGGACTCGAAGCACACATCTTCATGCCCCGCGATGTCCCTCAAGCCAATCTAGTCGAGTGCGAAGCTTATGGCGCGCATATCACCCTGGTGGACGGCCTGATCAGCGACTGTGCGCGCCTGCTCGAAGCGCGCAAGCAGGCGGAGGGTTGGTTCGATGTCTCCAGCCTCAAAGAGCCGTTTCGTGTGGAAGGCAAGAAAACCATGGGCTACGAAGTCGCCGAGCAACTGGGGTGGAAGTTGCCCGACGCGATCATCTATCCCACCGGAGGCGGCGTCGGATTGATTGGCATGTGGAAGGCTTTCGAGGAGCTGGAAGGGCTGGGCTGGATCGGATCGGAGCGCCCCAGGATGATTGCCGTGCAATCAGGCGGTTGCGCGCCCATCGTTGAAGCATTGCACGAGGGTAGAAAGGTGTCAGAGACATGGCCGCAGCCGGCGACCATTGCCACCGGACTACGCGTTCCCAAGGCCTATGGCGATTATCTGATACTCGACATCCTGCGCCGCAGCCGAGGCACGGCGGTCGCCGTCAGCGACGATGAGATCCTCGGCGCTGTGCGGGACTGGGCGGCGGAGGAGGGCATCTTTGCCGCGCCCGAGGGCGCAGCTTCGCTTGCCGCCTACCGCCGGCTACTCGCCGAAGGATCCCTCAAACCTGAAGACACTGTCGTGCTGTTCAACACCGGCACCGGGCTGAAGTACGTCGAGGTGCTGGCGTCGGCCATGAAGCTGGAAGCGCGTACGAGCCAGCCGGCGGGGCGGCACGCCGGTGGCATCATCGGGCCGTATTGAAGGCCCAGCCGAGGGCGGCTGGGCTACACGAGAATTTGTGATCTGGTGATTGAGATCAGGAAAGAGGTCTTGCTCATGCGCTACTTTGTGTTGCGTTGCTCGATCCTCCTGCTGCTGTTCATCTCATGTGCAACGGCCCAGCAAGCTGGGCAGGCATCCGCTGCGCCGGATCTGAACGCGATCCGGGAAGAAACCGTCCAGATCCTTGCCGGGCTGATCAAGATCGATACCAGCAACCCTCCGGGAAATGAGACCAAGGCTGCGCAATACATAAAGGTGTTGCTTGACCGCGAAGGCATCGCGTCGGAGATCGTGGAGTCGGCGCCGGGCCGAGGCAGCGTCATCGCGCGCCTGAAGGGCAGCGGGAAGAAGAAGCCGCTGCTGCTGATGGGACACATAGACGTGGTCGGAGTGGAGCGCGAGAAGTGGAGCGTGGATCCGTTCGGCGGGGTTATCAAGGACGGATTCATCTACGGCCGCGGGGCGTCGGACGACAAGGGTATGGTGGCAGCCAATCTCGCGGTGCTTCTCCAACTCCACCGCTCCAAGCTGCCGCTCGATCGTGACGTGATCTACCTGGCGGAGGCCGGCGAGGAGGGCACCACCGAGTACGGTATGGACTTCGTGGTGGAGAAGCACTGGGACAAAATCGCTGCCGAATACGCCATCAATGAGGGTGGGGACTTTTCGCTGGAAAATGGCAAGCTGCGCTACGCCGGGGTCTCCACCACGGAGAAGTTGCCGCGCGGGCTGCGGCTGGTGGCGCGCGGCTCCAGCGGACACGGCTCCATGCCGCGGCTGGACAACCCCATCGTTCACCTGGCGGCGGCCGTAGCCAAGGTGGGCGCCTGGCAGCCGCCCATGCGCCTGAACGACACCACGCACGCGTTCTTTGCGCGCCTGGCTACTATCAGCCCGTCGGAAGAAGCTCAGCTATACCGCAACGTGGAGCGGCCGGAAGTGCAGGAAAAGCTGCGCACCACCAAGATCCGTTTCAATTCTATGTTGCGCACCTCGATCTCGCCCAACATCATCCGCGGCGGATTTCGCAGCAACGTGATCCCGGCGGAAGCCGAAGCGTATCTCGACGTGCGCGCCTTGCCCGATGAGGACATCGACGCACTGATCCAGACCCTGCGCAAGCTGATCGATGATCCTGCAGTCGAGGTGCTGCGGCGCCCCGACGTGCGCCAGCGCCCCGCGGCGGCACCCTCGAGCTTTGACAACGAAATGTTTCGCGCGTTGGAACGCGCGCAGCAGAAGGTCTTTGCCGGCTCCGTCACGCTGCCGGTGATGCAGGTGGGGGCCACCGACTCGGCGCAGCTTCGCGCCCGCGGCGTCCAGGCGTACGGCATCTCCATTCCAAAGGCCGAAGAGGAAAGCCGCCGGGTCCACGGAATCGATGAGCGCATCTCGATTGATGCGCTGGGAAAGTTTGTCGATTACTTGTGGACCGCAGTGGTGGATGTCGCCGCAGCCAAGTGAAGCGGACGTGGCGCGGCTTGGGCGTGAGCGCCGGCGGTTGGACCTGATCACATGAGGCACCCGGAAGTGAAGGTATTTACTCGCGGTGCTTGTCGAAGAGGTCGTGGCGGGCCGAGGGCTTCCGATCCGGGATCTATCTGCGTTCTTGAGACGCCTCGGCTCGTTGTGCTTCAGTTAGGCGGACCGCCCGGGGCGGGCGGCGTTCTTGGCGGAGGGCGTCCAGCTCGATACCAAGCTCGGCGATGGTACGG
>DASYTX010000127.1:0-14277 GCA_036001865.1 Terriglobales bacterium | reverse complement strand
CAAGCCCTTCCTGATGCCCATTGAAGACATCTTCTCCATCTCCGGCCGCGGCACCGTGGTCACCGGCCGGGTGGAGCGCGGCAAGGTGAAGGTGGGCGAGGAAGTGGAGATCGTGGGCTTCCGCGAGACCCGCAAGACGGTAGTCACGGGCGTGGAGATGTTCAAGAAGACACTGGACGAGGGCGTGGCCGGCGACAACGCCGGCCTGCTGCTCCGTGGTATCGGCAAGGACGAGGTGGAGCGCGGCATGGTGGTGGCCAAACCGGGCTCGATCACGCCGCACACCAAGTTCAAGACCGAGGTTTACGTGCTCTCGAAGGAAGAAGGCGGGCGGCATACGCCGTTCTTCACCGGCTACCGGCCACAGTTCTACTTCCGCACGACCGACGTCACCGGGGTAGCACAGTTGCCGGCAGGCACGGAGATGGTGATGCCGGGCGACAACGTGAACCTGGAAGTGGAGCTGATCACCCCGGTGGCCATGGAGAAGGGCCTAAGGTTCGCCATCCGCGAGGGCGGCCGCACGGTGGGCGCGGGCACGATTACTGAGGTGTTGCAATAGCAGGTTTCGGCAGATCAGCCCATCGGGGCGACTAGCCGCAGATCTTTGAGGCTTCGATGATTGGAAAAGAACGAATTCGCATTCGATTGAAGGCTTACGACTACCGCGTGCTCGACCAGTCCACGGGCGAGATTGTGGAGACAGCGCGGCGCACCGGCGCGCAAATCGCCGGGCCTATTCCGCTGCCCACGGTGAAGAACAAATATTGCGTTCTGCGCTCGCCTCATGTGGACAAGAAGTCGCGCGAACAGTTCGAGATACGCACCCACAAGCGCCTGCTCGACATCCTCGAGCCAACGCAGCAAACGGTGGACGCGCTGATGAAGCTCGACCTGCCCGCGGGCGTGGACGTCGAGATCAAGGCTTTCGGGAAAGAGCACAAGTAGCAACCGGCAGTCCCGCTCAGCGGGATGATGAGGGAAGGACGAAATGGCAGTTAACGGAATCATCGGAAAGAAAGTCGGGATGACGCAGGTCTTCGATGACAAGGGCGATGTGCACCCCATCACCGTCCTGCAGGCCGGGCCGTGCATTATCACGCAGAAGAAGGCGGCGGCCAACGACGGCTACGACGCCGTGCAGATCGGACTGGTGGAGTTCGTCAAGGAGTCGCGGCTGAACCAGCCTGAGCGCGGACACCTGGGCAAACACAACCTGCCGCCCATGAAGTTCCTGCGCGAGGTCGACATCCTGCTGGACACGCCTGATGGTGACAAGGTGAATGTCGGAGACAAAGTGCTGGTCGACATCTTCCAGAACGAAAAGTACGTGGACGTCATCGGCACCAGCAAGGGGCGCGGCTTCGCTGGTGTAGTCAAGCGTCACAAGTTCAGCGGCGGTCCGGGCAGCCACGGTTCCATGTTCCAGATCCCGGGCTCCATCGGCTCCTCGTCTTATCCCTCGCGCGTATTCAAGGGAATGCGCATGGCGGGACACATGGGCGCGGCACGGGTCACGGTGCGCAACTTGAAGATCGTTGGCATCGACCTCGATGACAACCTGCTGATGGTGGAAGGCGCGGTTCCGGGTCCAAGGGGCGGATACGTGATTATCAACCGGGCCAAGAAGCCGCCGAGGGAGCGTCGCGGCTTTGCGGGCGAGGGCACGATCGACCCGCTGAAGGCTTCAAAGCGGAAGACAAAGAAATGACGGCTTTCACCGTGGAAGTGGTTTGAAGGTAGTGAGCTATGGCAAAGATTGACGTTCTGGACCTGACGGGCAGCAAGGTCGGCTCTATGGAGCTGGCCGACGAGGTGTTTGGCACCGTCAACGAAGATCTGCTGTGGGAGGCGGTCAAGCATTATCGCGCCGCGAACCGCGCCGGCACCCATGCCACCAAGAACCGGGCGCTGGTTGCCGGCGCCGGGCGCAAGCCGTGGAAGCAAAAGGGCACCGGCCGGGCGCGCGTAGGCTCCATCCGTTCACCGCTCTGGCGACACGGCGGCACGGTGCACGGCCCTCAGCCGCGCTCCTACCAATACGCCTTGCCCCGCAAGAAGCTGCTGGGCGCGCTTCGTTCGGCACTGGCGGCGAAATTTGCTGACGGCAAGCTCTCCGTGGTCGAGGCATTCGACCTGAAGGAACCCAAGTCCAAGGAATTTCGCAAGGCGCTGGATGCGCTGAAGGTGAAGAAGACCGCGCTGGTAGTCGAGGCCGCCACGCCGGAGAACCGCAACCTGGAACTGGGCGCGCGCAACCTCGAGGGCGTGGAACTGGTGCGCGGCAACCGGGTGCATCCCTACCATCTCCTGCGCTACGACGTGGCCATCTTCTCCCGTCCGGCGCTGGAGAAGTTACAGAGCTCGCTCAAGGCGTCGGCCTCCAGGCGAAAGGTTGCAGAGGAGCCGGTGTCCCGGCCAGAGCCGGCCTCGCGACCCCGCCCGGTGTTGGCGTGATGGTGTTGAAGGAGATTGAGGGATGAAGTCGGCGTACCAGATCATCCGTCGCCCGGTGATCACCGAGAAGGGCCTGGGCGTGAAGGAAACCGAAGGCACGCTGGTGTTCGAGGTGGCGTCCAAGGCAACCAAGACTGAGGTCAAGGAAGCGGTTCAGACCATCTTCAAAGTAAAGGTGGATTCGGTACGCACCGCCAACTTCCAGGGCAAAGAACGCCGTCGCGGGCGGTTCGCCGGCTATCGTCCCGACTGGAAGAAGGCTTATGTGCGCCTAAAGAAGGGCGAAAAGATGCCCGAGTACGCGCAGAACATGTAAAGCAGTGGCCAGTGGCCGGTGGTCAGTGGCCAGCAAGAAAAGAAGCTAGAAGCTAGAAGCTAGCAGCTACTACGAGCCAATTATGCCGATCAAGACATACAGACCGGTCACCTCGACGATGCGGTTCCAGACCACGGTGGTCACGGATGAACTGACCACCGACCGCCCGCACAAGCCGCTGACCGAACCCAAGATGCGCACCGGCGGGCGGCGCAACGCCGGCGACATCACCATGTGGCACCGTGGCGGCGGACACAAGCGCAAGCTCCGCGTCATCGATTTCAAGCGCGACAAGGCCGGGGTGCCGGCCACCGTTGCTTCCATCGAATACGACCCTAACCGCTCGGCGCGCATCGCGCTGCTGAGCTATGCCGACGGCGAGAAGCGCTACATCCTGCAGCCGCAGGGACTCAAGGTAGGGATGAAGGTGGTCAGCGGGCCGGAAGCCGACATTCTTGTGGGCAACGCTTTGCCGCTGCGCAATATTCCGCCCGGCACTACGGTCCATAACGTGGAACTGAAGCCGGGCAAGGGGGCGCAGATGGTGCGCTCGGCGGGAGGCGCGGCGCAGTTAGTGGCCAAGGAAGGCGACTACGCGCTCATCAAGCTGCCTTCGGGCGAGACCCGTAAGGTGCTGGCTGACTGCATGGCCACCATCGGCCAGGTCGGCAACCTCGATCACGAGAACATCACGATCGGCAAGGCGGGACGCAAGCGCTGGTTGGGACGGCGGCCGGTGAACCGGGGCGTGGTCATGAACCCGGTGGACCATCCCCACGGCGGCGGTGAGGGCAAGACTTCGGGCGGCCGGCATCCGGTGACGCCCTGGGGCAAGCCCACGCGCGGCTACAAGACACGCAAGAACAAGCGGACGGCGAAATTCATCATCAGCCGCCGCACGAAATAAACGCGCACCGCGCCTTTTGCGCGGGGCACCGAAACTGATTACCGATTACCGAGTACTGATCTTATGCGTTCGACAAAAAAAGGGCCGTTCATCGACCACCACCTGCTGGTCAAGATCGAGGGCATGAACCAGCGCAGTGAGAAGAAAGTGCTGCGCACCTGGTCGCGGCGCTCGACCATCACCCCTGAAATGGTGGGCCACACCATTGCCGTGCACAACGGCAAGAAGTTCATCCCGGTGTACATCACCGAGAACATGGTGGGCCACAAACTGGGCGAGTTCAGCCCCACGCGCTTCTTCAAGGGTCACTCCATGAGGGCGGCGGCCGAAGCTGTAGCCAAGCCGGCAGGAGTTCCGGGAGGCCCGGGAGCCATCGCGCCGGCAGCTACTCCGGCGGCGCCTGCGCCGCCCAAGGCTTAGGGAGAGTGGGGATGGAATTCAGAGCCGAAGCCAGGTACATCCGGGTCTCGCCACAGAAGGCGCGCCTGGTGCTGGACCTGATCAAAGGCCGGCGCGTGGAAGAGGCCATGAATACTCTGACCTTCACCAAGAAAGGCGTGGCGCCGGAGGTCCAAAAGGTGCTGCGTTCGGCGGTGGAGAACGCCAACTACCTGAGCCAGGAGAAGGGACTGGACGTTGACCTGGACAACCTCTACGTCAAGAGTGCCGTGGCCAACGACGGTCCGCGCATGAAGCGTGTCCGGCCCGCGCCTATGGGGCGCGCCTACCGCTATCAGCGGCGCATGTCGCACCTGGAAATTGTGCTGGCGGAGAAGGTCCGCCCCGACGGGCGCGCCACCGCCACTGTGGTCGGCGAGGAAAAGGCCGCCTCGCCCAAGCCGCGGGCGAAGGCACGCCCGGCACCGCGAAAGACTTCAGGCAAGAAAAAGAAGAAGAAAGCGCCGAAGAAATAGAGGAAGCGAGGAGCAAATGGGACAGAAGGTCCACCCATACGGATTCAGGTTGGGCTACACCAAGCCGTGGAAGTCCCGCTGGTACCTGGAGCGCGATTACTCCAAGACGCTGCTGGAAGACGTGAAGCTGAAAGGTGAGCTCAAGGAGAAGCTGAAGTCGGCTGGCGTCAGCTCCATTGAAATCGAGCGCCCCGGCAACAAGCTGCGCATCATCATCCGCACCGCCCGTCCAGGCATCATCATCGGACGCAAGGGAGCGGAGATCGACAAGCTCAAGCAGGAGCTGCAGAAACGCACCAACCGCGATGTCTTCATCGATATCCAGGAGGTGCACAAGCCCGAGCTGGACGCGCAACTGGTTTCGGAATCGATCGCGCTGCAATTGGAGAAGCGCGTGGGCTTCCGCCGCGCCATGCGTAAGGCTGTTGACTCGGCACTGCGCTTCGGCTGCAAAGGGATCAAGGTGCGCGTCAGCGGCCGCCTGAACGGCAACGAGATCGCGCGCTCGGAGTGGTACCTGCAGGGCCGGCTGCCACTGCACACTCTGCGGGCCGATATCGACTACGGCTTCGCCGAATCCAAGACCACCTACGGCGTCATCGGCGTGAAGTGCTGGATCTACCGCGGCGAGATCCTGCCGCAGAAGAAGCGGAGCGAACCGGTTGGCGGCAGCGGAGTGTTCTGAAGAAGTGGCCAGTGGTCGGTGGTCGGTGGGCAGTCACTGATCGGCAGGTGCACGCGCTAAGAGCTGTGGTTTGTTTTTTGACTGAGTACTGAGTACTGCCTTTATGTTGATGCCGAAAAAAGTTAAGTACCGCAAGCAGCAGCGCGGTCGCATGGCGGGCAAGGCCTGGCGCGGCTCCGAGCTGGCGTACGGGGACTACGGGTTAAAGGTGCTGGAGCCCGGTTGGATCACCGACCGGCAGATCGAGGCCAGTCGCGTGGCCATGACGCGCTTCATCAAGCGTGGCGGCAAGATCTGGCTGCGCCTTTTTCCCGACAAGCCGGTGACCAAAAAGCCCGCCGAGACCCGTATGGGCAAGGGCAAGGGTGCGCCTGACCATTGGGTGGCTGTGGTTCGTCCGGGCAAGATCCTGTTTGAGATGGAAGGCGTCACCGAATCCGAGGCGCAGGAAGCGCTGCGTTTGGCGGCGCACAAGCTGGGTTTGAGGACCAAGTTCGTGGCGCGCCACGCGTTGTAGGGTGAGCATATGGACCCGGAAAAGATCCGCAACCTGACCGAAAGCGAGCTCAAGCACCAGGAGCGCGAGCTCAACGACCAGCTTTTCCGCCTGAAATTCCAGTTGAAGATGGGCCAGACGGAGAGCCTGAAGAAGATTCGCGGCCTGAGGAAGGACATCGCGCGCATCAAGACGGTCACCCGCCAGCGCGAGCTGGAGAAGGCTACAGAGAAGAGGTAAAGAGGCGAGTAATGGCTGAAGTGATGACCCAAACAGCGCACCGCCGCAAGACGCAGATCGGCTACGTAGTCTCCACCAAGATGGCCAAGACCATCGTGGTCGAGGTGACCCGCCAGAAGGCGCATCCGCTCTACCGGCGCGTCATCTCGCGCTCCAAGAAGTTCTATGCCCACGACGAGAACAACACGGCGCACGTGGGCGATGTAGTGCGCATCGAGGAGACGCGGCCGCTCTCGCGTCTGAAGCGTTGGCGGTTGCAGGAGATCGTCAGGCGCGCCGCCATCGTGCCCGGCGAGGAGAAGGCGGAGAAGGCGAGCTGAGGGAGATGCGACCATGGCAGTGATGATGAGGAGCATGCTGGAGGTCGCCGACAACTCCGGTGCCCGCAGGCTGCAGATGATCTTGCCGCTGGGCGGGCACACCGGCCTGAACGCCGGCCTGGGCGATGTGGTAACGGCCAGCGTCAAGGAAGCGCTGCCCGATGGCCAGGTGCAGAAGGGGAAGGTGGTTAAGGCGGTGATCGTGCGTACCCGCAAGGAGCACCGCCGCCGCGACGGCACTTATATCCGCTTCGATCAGAATGCGGCCGTGCTCATTAACGAGGCCGGCGAACCCATCGGCACCCGCGTCTTCGGGCCCGTGGCCCGCGAGCTGCGCGAAAAGAAGTTCTTGAAGATTGTTTCGCTCGCCCCCGAGGTCTTGTGAAGCAAACTGGGTGTGGGGGCTTTATTACGGGGCAAGCACAATTTGCGTTGTTCTGTTTTCTTTAACTGAGTACTGAGTACTGAGTACTGAGAACTGGTTTTTTATGGCACATGTGAGAGCTGATATCCGCCGCAACGACACCGTGAAGGTCATCAGCGGCCGCGACAAGGGTAAAGAGGGGCGCGTGCTCCGCGTCTTCCCCAACGATGGCAAGGTGTTGGTGGAGCACGTGATGATGGTCAAGAAGAACGTCCGCCCCAACCCGCAGCGCAACATCAAGGGTGGCGTGGCCGAGCAGGAGAGCCGCATTCCGCTGTCCAACGTAATGCTGGTCTGTCCCCAGTGCGGTCCAGTGCGCGTCGGTCACGACTTCCGCGGCGATCGCAAGGTACGGATTTGCAAGAAGTGCGGCACCACGTTGGAGAAGTGATCGGCTGATGAGGGCCCCTTTCCGAGCGAGTAAGTGGGATGAGGCAAACTTCAGTCGCGCAGCGACGGCATTCATTAGCCCACCACGTAAGTGGTGGGTAGGCGAAAGGTGGAAATTGCGAGTCGGCTTCAGCCGACGGCACAAAGTTCTCTAGGGTTGAGTCCCGTAGGGACGACACTAGCCGCGAAGCGGCGAAAGAATGTAGCCCACGGCGTAAGCCGTGGGTGGGAAATGGAAATTAGAGAAGCCCCTTTAGGGGCGAAACAACTGGCCACTGGCAACTGACCACTGGCCACTGGATTAGGAAATGGCAAAGCCACCAAAACCGGCGAAAGGCAAACCAGAGGTCGAGGAAACCAAGCAGGGCCCGGAGCGCCCGCGCGCCACCGGCAAGACTCCTCCCCGGCTGAAGGAAAGGTTCGAAAAAGAAGTCGCCCCGGCGCTAATGAAGGAGTTTGAGCTGAAGAATCCCATGGCGGTGCCGCGTCTGCACAAGATTGTGGTGAACATGGGAGTGGGAGAGGCCACGCAGAACGCCAAGATCCTCGACCCGGCAGTCAGCGAACTGGGGACCATCACCGGACAGAAGGCGGTGATTACGCGCGCCAAGAAGTCGATAGCAGCGTTCAAGGTGCGTGCCGGGATGCCCATCGGCGCCATGGTGACCCTGCGCGGCACGCGCATGTACGAATTTTTCGACCGGCTGGTGAACATCGCTCTCCCGCGCGTGCGCGACTTCCGAGGCGTTTCCACCAAGTCGTTCGACGGCCGCGGCAATTACACCCTCGGCCTCAAAGACCAGTTGGTCTTCCCCGAGATCGATTACGCCAAAGTGGACAAGCTGAAGGGCATGAACGTCACCATCGTGACCACCGCCAGGGACGACAACCAGGCGCGCGCGCTGCTGCGCCACCTGGGCATGCCGTTCCGGCAATAGGAGCTGCGAGCTGCGAGCTGCTAGCTTCTAGCCCGGAACCACAAGGCAGGCAGCGAGTAGCTGGGCGAAGGAAAGCCGCAGCGGTGAACTGGGTAGTAGCTCGAAGCTAGAAGCTAGGAGCTAGAAGCTAAGACATGGCAACTACAGCAAAGATGGTCAAGGACCAGAAGAAGCCGAAGTTCTCCAGCCGGCAGCACAACCGCTGCCGCATCTGCGGACGGCCGCGCGGCTATCTGCGCAAGTTTGGCATCTGCCGCTTGTGTTTCCGCGGCCTGGCGCTGAGGGGTGAGATCCCCGGCGTGTCGAAGTCGTCTTGGTAGTGATTTCCGTGGAGACGTTGCAAACAACTTCTCCCGGGCCCGGTCAGCGGCCCGCACCCAACGTTGACCATCGCGTCATCGCTGGTTCTTTTCCGGCCGGCCTTGCAGAGGCAAGGGGAAGAGCGAACGGATGACGACACCGAGTAAGGAGCAACAATGAGTTTGACCGATCCGGTCGCGGATTTTCTGGCGCGCATCCGCAATGCGATCCACGCCAGGCACCAGAAGATGGATGTGCCGGCTTCCAAGCTGAAGCTGGAGATCGCCCGCATCCTCAAGGAAGAGGGCTATATCTCCAATTTCAAAGCGGTGGAGGAGAACGGCCACAAGATCCTGCGGGTCTACCTGAAATACGGGCCCGATAACCAGGCGGCCATCAGCAACCTGGCACGCATTTCGCGCCCGGGTTGCCGGGTGTATGTGGGCCGCAGCGAGATTCCTCGCGTGCTCGGCGGTATGGGCATCAACATCCTGACCACACCGCGCGGCGTGATGACCGGGCGCCAGGCGCGCAAAGAAGGCGTGGGCGGCGAGATTCTGTGCGAGGTCTGGTAGCTAGGAGCTAGAAGCTAGTAGTGAAGAGCTGACTTTATGTCCCGAATTGGCAAGAAACCGATTGCCATCCCGCAAGGGGTGGAAGTGACCATCGACGGCAGTACGGTTGCGATCAAAGGGCCCAAAGGCACGCTGCAGACGCGATTGCCTGCGGGCATTTCGCTGGAGCGCCGCGATGGCCATCTGGTCGCGCAGCGCGACGACGATTCCAAGGCCGCACTCCACGGGCTGGCCCGCGCCCTGCTGAACAACGCCGTACAGGGCGTCACAAAAGGTTGGTCCAAGGAACTGGAGATCGTGGGCATAGGCTATCGCGCTGAGCTGAAGGGCAAGAACACCGTGGTGTTCAGCCTGGGGTATTCGCATCCGATCGAGTTCCCGCTGCCCTCGGGTATTGAGGTGACGGTCGATCCCAAGCTGACGCGTCTGACCATCACCGGCATTGACCGGCACAAAGTGGGCCAGGTAGCAGCCGACATGCGCGCGCTGCGGCCACCGGATCCCTATAAGAACAAGGGCGTGCGTTACGCCGGCGAGAAGTTGAAGAAGAAGGTTGGCAAGACGGGAGCCAAATGATAGCTGCAGTCGCCGCCGAGTTCTAACTGGCGACTGGCAACTGAGAACTAATCATGATTCCGCAGATTTCCAAGAACGCAGTCCGGCAGCGCGTCCATCGGCGCATCCGGCACAAGATTGTCGGCACGACTGAGCGGCCCAGGCTGAACGTGTACCGCTCTTTGAACCACCTCTACGCGCAGCTCATCGACGACATGTCGGGCACCACCTTGGTGGCGGCCACCTCGCGCGAAGGCGGAAAGAAAACCGGTGGCAACCTGGCTGCTGCCCGTGAGGTCGGCCGCCAGATCGCCCAGCGCGCCAAGGCCAAAGGCATCAGCAAAGTAGTGTTCGACCGTGGCGGGTATCTGTACCACGGCCGCATCAAGGCCCTGGCCGACGCCGCCCGCGAGGCCGGCCTGCAGTTTTGAAAAAGTTAATGTAGAGGCGTTGCCATGCAACGTCTCCGAGGATTCGAGAGCGAGGAATGCCAATAACAGCAACTGCCAACAAGAAAAGACTTGATCCCGGGCAGTACCAGCTCAAGGACCAGGTAGTGGCCATCAACCGCGTCACCAAGGTGGTCAAGGGAGGCAAGAACCTGTCTTTCGCCGCGCTGGTGGTTGTCGGCGACCCCTCCGCCGGCGTGGTCGGCTACGGTTCCGGTAAGGCCAAGGAAGTCCCGCAGGCGATCCGTAAGGGCATCGAGGCGGCGAAGAAAAACCTTGTGCGCGTGAACTTGAATCAGACCACCATTCCGCATGCCGCGCTCGGCCGCTTTGGCTCCGGCATGGTGCTGCTCAAGCCGGCGCCGGAAGGCACGGGTGTGATCGCGGGCGGTGCGGTGCGCGCGGTGATGACTTCGGCCGGCATCCAGAATGTGCTGACCAAGTCCCTCGGCACCGCCAACCCGCACAACGTAGTCAAGGCTACCTTCGACGCGCTGCAGCAGTTGCGCGACCGCAAGGAGGTCGCCAGCCTGCGCGGCAAGACGCCGGAGGAGCTGTGACATGGCGGAACGGAAAAAGAACACCATCCTCCTTAAGTGGGTGCGCTCGGCCATCGCCGCACCGAAGAAACACAAGCTGGTCGTCAAAGGCTTGGGCTTCACGAGACTGAACCAGGTCATCGAGCGCGAGGACACGCCCTCCATCCGAGGCATGGCCGCCAAGGTCCCGCACCTGGTGCAGATTGTTGATGGCCGGTGACGCACAACCGAGAACTGAGAACTGAGAACTGGGAACTGACATGAATCTCTCAACCATTCGAGCACCTCGAAATTCCAGCGAGAAGCGCAAGCGCGTGGGCCGTGGCATGGGGTCGGGCATGGGCAAGACCTCCACCCGCGGCAGCAAAGGACAGCGCTCGCGCTCCGGCTCGCGCCTGATGCGCGGCTTCGAAGGCGGCCAGATGCCGCTGCATCGCCGCCTGCCCAAGCGCGGCTTCACCAACATCTTCAAGAAGGAATACGCAGTCGTGAACCTGGACCGCATTGCCGCCCTGGGCGAGACCACTGTCACACTCGAGGTACTGCGCAATGCTGGCCTGGTGGGCAAGAATGATCTGGTCAAAGTTCTGGGCGATGGCGAACTGAAGGCCGCCATCACCGTGCAAGCTCACAAGTTCTCCAAGTCGGCCGAGGAGAAGATCAGCAAGGCTGGCGGAAAGGTTGAGACGATTGGCGGGCGTCAGCCAGAGCGCCGCGACACCGCAAATCGGCCGGCAAAATCTCGAGCTTAGCAAGGCACGAGCAGACAGACATGGCACTAATCGACAAGCTGGCTAACATCTTCCGCGTTCCCGACCTGCGCAGGCGCATCCTGTTCACGTTGGGCCTGCTGGCCGTCTACCGCCTGGGGGCCCACATCCCCACTCCCGGCATCAATGCCGACCTGCTGCAGCAGTTCTTCGAGCAGAACCGGGGGACGATGTTTGGCTTCATTGACCTGTTCAGCGGCGGACAGCTCCGCCGGCTCACCGTCTTCGCCCTGGGCATCATGCCCTACATCACCTCCTCCATCATCCTGCAGCTATTGACCGTGGTGTACGAGCCCCTGGCCAAGCTGCAGAAAGAAGGCGAGCTGGGGCGCAAGAAGATCACGCAATGGACCCGATACCTGACCGTGGTTCTCGGCGCCTTGCAGTCGCTCGGCATCGCCGTCACCCTTCAGCGGCAGACCTCCGCCGGCACGCCCTTTGTTACCGACCCTGGGATGGGTTTCATCCTAATGACTGTGCTCACTCTGACCACCGGCACCGCCTTCATCATGTGGCTGGGCGAGCAGATCACCGAGCGCGGCATCGGCAACGGCATGTCGCTGCTGATCTTCGCCGGCATCGTCGTGGGCTTGCCCAGGGGCATTGCCGATCTCTGGACCAAGGCGCGCGATGCCGCCTGGGGCGCCTTCACCGTCCCTGCGCTTATCTTGCTGCTGATCGTGATGGTGGGCGTGGTCGCCTTTATCGTCTTCGTGGAGCGCAGCGAACGCCGCATCCCGGTGCAGTACGCCAAGCGAGTGGTGGGTCGCAAGATCATGGGCGGACAGTCCACCCATCTGCCCTTGCGCGTCAATGCCGGCGGCGTGATGCCCGTAATCTTCGCTTCATCCATCCTGACCTTCCCGCAGACCCTGGGCTTCGCGTTTCGCGAAAACCGCTACTTCGGGCCGGTGCTGCAGGCACTCGGCTGGGGAGAGCCGCTCTACACCCTGCTGTACGCGCTGGGCATCATCTTCTTCGCGTACTTCTATGTCTCCATCATCTTTAACCCCAACGAGGTCGCCGACAACATGCGCAAGTACGGCGGCTTCGTGCCCGGCATCCGCCCGGGCAAACGCACGGCTGATCACATCAACGACATCTTGACGCGCATCACGCTGGTGGGGGCGGGCTACCTGATCTTGATCTCTCTGATTCCCGAGTGGATGATTACCGGCATCCACCTGCATCACCTGCCCAGTTGGCTGGGCGGAAACCTGTTCGAGCGGCTGCCCGGCTGGATCCTGAACGGGTTAAACGTAACCTTCTATTTCGGTGGCACCTCGCTGCTGATCGTGGTGGGCGTGGCCATGGATACAGTGAACCAGATCGAGGCACAGCTCATCATGCGCCATTACGACGGCTTCACGCCGCGCAGCGGACGCATCCGCGGCCGCCGGACCTGGTGAGGGTGCCATGACCGCGCAAGCTATCTCCATGGCGGACCTGAGGACCAAGCCCCTGGGGCCCATCATCCTGCTGGGAGCTCCCGGCGCCGGCAAGGGCACGCAGGCCAAGATCATCATGGAGCGTTACGGCATCCAGCAGATCTCTACTGGCGACATCCTGCGCGACAACGTGGCCCGCGCCACTGAACTGGGCCGCAAGGCCAAGGAGTTCATGGATCGCGGCGAGCTTGTCCCCGACCAGCTCGTTTGCGACATGGTGGCTGACCGGCTGCGCCAGACCGATTGCGACCGCGGCTTCATCCTGGACGGCTTCCCGCGTACCGTGGCCCAGGCCGAGTGGCTGGACAAGTTGCTGGAAAACAGGCTCTTCAACAATAAACACAAGATCCCGCCGGTTGTGGTGAACGTGGCTGTCAGTTATAATCAACTCTTGCGACGTCTCACCGGTCGCCGTTCGTGTCCCTCCTGCGGAAGGATCTATAACGTCTACTTCCAGCCTCCTCGCGTCAACGAACTCTGTGACGCTGACGGCACAAAGCTGGTTACCCGCAAAGACGACACCGAAGAAGTGATCTCCGAGCGTTTGAAGGCGTATGAACGGCAGACCCTGCCCTTAGTGGACTATTACCGCCAACAGGGCCGGCTGCGCGAGATCAACGGCGAGCAGGAAATGGATAAGGTTACGGCGGAGGCGGTGCGGGCCATCGAATATGGCGATCGTGTGTAAGTCGCCGGTCGAACTGGAAAAGATGCGCCGCAGTGGGCGGGCGGTGCGCGAGGTGCTGGACACCGTCAAGGCCATGGTTCAGCCGGGGGTCAGCACCATGGATTTGGAGCGGGCGGCGGAGAAGAAGATCGCCGAACTCGGCGCTGCGGCCGCCTTCAAGGGCTATTACGACTACCCTTGCGTGCTTTGCACCTCGGTGAACCAGGAGATCGTCCACGGCATCCCGTCGGACAAGCGGGTGCTTAAGGAAGGGGACATCGTCTCCATCGATTGCGGGGTGGTGTTGGACGGCTACTACGGCGATGCCGCGGTCACCGTCGCGGTTGGCAACGGCCACCCGCCGGAAGTACAAAAGCTGCTGCAGGTGACCGAAGAAGCGCTCTACAAGGGCATCGACAAGATGCGCATCGGCAATGCAGTGGGTGACGTCAGCGCCGCCGTGCAGGATTGGGTGGAGCAGCACGGGTTCAGCGTGGTGCGCGAGTTTGTCGGGCATGGTATCGGAACGCGGCTGCACGAGGAGCCGCAGGTCCCCAACTTCGGTACCCGTGGCCACGGGACCCGGTTGCGTGAAGGTATGGTGCTGGCCATCGAGCCTATGGTCAACGCCGGCCGGCCGGAAGCCCGCGTGCTCGACGATAAGTGGACTGCGGTGACCGAAGATGGCAGCTACAGCGCCCATTTCGAGCACTGTGTCGCCGTTACCCGCGACGGTCCTCTGATTCTAACCGAGTAGCTAGGAGGGACCGATTGAGTCGTGCCGGCTAGAGTTAGAAGCAGGGTGGGAGGGCACGACTTTAGTCGTGCCGCCTCCGCGCTACAAGCAGAGACGTCCCGTAGGGACGACACGAAGAGGCAGCGGACGC